>DAORCZ010000454.1:0-6735 GCA_035345735.1 Pseudomonadota bacterium
ACCGCAGCGACAGCTACGGCCAGGTCTTCAACATCGGCAACACCGAAGAGGTGACGATCCATAACCTGGCGCAGCAGGTCGTGGCCCGCACTGGCTCGACGAGCCCCATCGTGCTGGTGCCCTACGAAAAAGCCTATGAGCCGGGCTTTGAAGACATGCCGCGCCGCGTTCCGGACATCAGCAAGATTGGTCGTCTCACCGGCTGGTCGCCGACGCTCGGTCTGACCCAGATCCTCGACGACGTCATCGCCTCGTTCCGCGGCTAGCCGACAGCTCTGATGCATCGTGCTCTGTCGTGCTGCCAGTGGGGGCTGGTTCCGGCGCTGATCTCGTTCCTGGTCGCTGGCTGCATGCGACCGCAGCCTCTGCCTGCGGGAGAGCGACGGGCGATGGTCGGGTTCGCGCTGGTCGAGTCACAGCCGATCGAGACTCGCCTCGATCGCTTCGACCTGGCGGATGCCGCCCCAACGTGGGTGGCGATGATCGATGCGGCGCAGCAGTCGCTGGACTTCGCCGAGTACTACGCCAGCGAAGCCGAGCCCGGGTGGCGGGAGCACAGCCGCTTGACGGCAGTGCTGGCGGCTGTGACACGAGCACTGCAGCGCGGCGTGCGGGTGCGCTTTCTGACCGATGCCAAGATGGCGCTGCAGTATCCCGAGACCCTGGCCGTGCTGACCGCGGCGGGCGTGTCAGTGCTGCGGCTGGATCTGCAGCCCGTGTCCGGTGGAGTCTTTCACGCCAAGTACTTTGTCGTCGATGGGCGTGACGCGTTTGTCGGCAGCCAGAACTTCGACTGGCGCTCGCTTGGCCACACGCAAGAACTCGGCGTGCGCCTGGCATCGCGCGAACTGAGCCACCAGCTCTTGTCCCTTTTTGAGTACGACTGGGCGCTGGCCGGGGGGCAGGCCGCATCGCCGCTGCCGTCCGTGGACCCAGCACCTGCAGCCAGCGCGCGCAGCGATGGGGATCAGGTGTCGCTGGTGGCCAGTCCGCGCGATCGCTTGCCGGTTGGCATCGCCTGGGAGCTGCCGCAGATCCTGGCCCTCTTGGCCGCTGCCAAGACCTCGATCGTGGTGCAGGTCATGGTCTTAGCCACCCACGACCGGGGCGGGCAGGCCTTCCTGGCGCTCGATGAAGCACTGCGCGGGGCGGCCGCTCGCGGCGTGCGCGTTCGGCTCTTGGTCAGTGAATGGGCGCTGCGCGGGGAAGCGGCGCGTTCCTGCACGGCCCTGGCCGATGCCATCGAGGTGCGCGTGCTGCGGATTCCGCGCTGGTCCGGCGGCGAGATTCCCTATTCTCGGGTGGCTCACGCCAAGTACCTGGTCGTCGACGGTGAGCAGGCCTGGCTGGGCTCCAGCAACTGGGAAGAGCGCTACTTCACCAAGAGTCGCAACGTCGGCCTGGTCCTCAAGGGGCAGGGTCTACCAGCCCGCATGCAGGGGTTCTTCGACGAGAACTGGTCCAGTCCCTACGCCGAGCCCTGGCCGCGTCTGCCGTAACCAGCGGGCCGCGAGCGCGGTTCTGGGGGCAGGCCCTAGTAGTTGCTGTTGACCTTGGGGAAGCTGTGCTCGGTGCCGTTCTTGAGGGGGATTTGGACTTTTTCGAACATGATCTCGCCGGTGGCGGCGGCGTGGAACTTGCGGCTGACCTTGCCGTAGCGGACCGACGGCGACTCGGGGGTTTGGCCGACGGCGGCGCAGAGCGTGAGATCGGCGCCCCAGCGCGAAAAGACCTCGATGGCGAAGCTGCCCTGATCGCTGGCGCGCATCGCACCCAGGATGTGCGAGTCCTTGGCCAGGCAGTCGCCGTCGGCGGCGTAGACCCAGGTGCTGCTACCCGGCGGGAGCTTGCCTGCCCCGGTGACCGTGCCGGTGAACTCCACCTCGCATCGCTGGTTGGCGGCGGGGGCGGGCTTGGCGGCGTCGGTCGCGGCTTTGGGCGCGGCCTTGGGCGCGGTGGGCTGTTCGGCTGGTTTGGCGGCCGGCTTGGCGGGCGGTGGCTCGGCCTGGCTGGTCGCGATGGGCAAGCTGAGCGATGGCAAGAGCGAGAGCAGAAGGACGCTTGACCACGACGCAGGACGACGGAGTGGGCGAGCGGCCGACACGTACGAGGGCGAGGTCTTTGTCATAGGCCGGCACGCTAACACAAAGCCGGGCGAGCCTGGCGAGCTGCCCTTGCGGACGATTTAGCGACGGAGAAGGGCCAATTTGCGCGGCTGCGTGCCCGGATTTGCGACCCGCGGGTCGAATCCTGCGTACGACCCAGACGGATGCTGCTCGCGGATGGCGCCAAGACCGGCGCCCGCTCGGCTCCCCGGTCGTCGCTATAGGAGGCCACAATGTTGCGCGCGTCGTTCCCCTGGCTGCGGTCCTTGGTTCGCCCTCTCGCTCCGATGCTGCTTGGCTGTGCGGCGCTGCTGCCGGCCTGTGGTCCGGTCGATGGCAGCACCGGTCCCGGCACGACTCCAGGCGGTAGCGATCCCGTGCCCACGATGCCTTCGTATGGCCCCCTGCCGAGTGCGGTCACCGACGTGCTGAACCTACCGAACACGCCGGACAACTACGCCAACCTGGACCTGCCGGCCCACTTCCGCAGCGCGTACGTGCGGGCCAGCGACAACACCCCGGCCAATAACGCCATCACCGATGCCGGCGCGACGCTGGGACGCGTGCTGTTCTACGATCCGCTGCTGTCGCAGAACCGCACCATCGCCTGTGCTTCATGTCACGCTCAGGACAAGGGCTTTGGCGATCCGTCGGCGCTGAGCATGGGCTTCGCGGGCGGCATGACCGGACGCAACGCGATGCCGATCATCGACGCGCGCTACTACCGCAACGGTCGCTTCTTCTGGGATCAGCGTGCCGCGACGCTGGAAGAGCAGGTGGTGGGGCCGATCCAAAATGCCGTCGAGATGGGCATGACGCTGCCCGAAGTCGTGACCCGCGTCTCGGCGCAGCCCTATTACACGACGCTGTTTGAGCGAGCGTTCGGCGATAGCACGGTCAGCTCGGATCGCATTGCCAAGGCGCTGGCGCAGTTCGCGCGCTCGATTGTCTCGTACCGCTCGCGCTTCGATGCGGGGCTGGCGCAGACTGGCGACATCCTGCCGAGCTTCGGCAACTTCACCGCGCAAGAGAATCAGGGCAAGGCGCTGTTCTTGGGGCGCGCCGGTTGTGCGGCCTGTCACCTCGATAGCGGCCCGCCGCAGCCCGGTCCGCGGCCGAACCAGGCCGCCTTCTTCATCGAGATCGCCACCAACAACGGCCTGGATGCCACCGTCGATGTTGGCGATGACGGCGTGGGTGACGTGACCGGTCGCGCGGCGGACAAGGGGCGCTTCAAGTCGCCGTCTTTGCGCAACATCGCCGTCACTGGTCCCTATATGCACGACGGTCGCTTCGGCACGCTCACCCAGGTGGTCGAGCACTACAACTCGGGCGTGCAGGCTCACCCCAACCTGGATGGCCGGCTGCGTGTACCGGGCACGACCACGGTCACGCCGCGCCGCCTGGGGCTGACGGCGGACGAGGTGCAGTCGATCGTCGCCTTCTTGGGCACGCTGACCGATGACGCGCTGGCCAAGGATGCGAAGTACAGCGACCCCTTCAAGAACCCCACGCGACGCTAGCTTCCGCACCATCTCCCGCCATCCCTCGCCATCCCTCGCCATCCCTCGCCATCCCTCGCCATCGCGCTTCCACTCTTGCCGTATAGTCCGGCGCATGCACAAGCGCTGGCTGCCCGGTGTGGCCTTTGCCGTGACGCTGGCTCTGGTCCTGTGGTTTCGCTTCTTCGTCGTTCGCACCTGGCACGCCCCGGCGGGCGACGGCGTCGACTTCTATCAGCTCTCACAGTCGCTGCAGCTAACGGGGCGCTTCGCGTACGGACCGCCGCCGCTCGGGCCCAGCTACGGCCGCTTGCCGGGCTACCCGCTGTTCCTGGCCTATGTCGCGGTGCGGCAGGCTCCGCTGGATCTGCTGGGTCACGTCGTGCGGGCCACGCAGGCCAACGTGCCGATCAGCCTGGCGACGGCGCTTCTGCTGTTTCTGACCCTGCGCGAGCTGGGCTTTGGTCGGCGCAGTGCGGCCATCGGACTGCTGCTGACGCTGCTTTATCCGCTGCTGGTGCTGCTTAGCTGCTATGCGCTGACCGAGACGCTGGCCACCTTCCTGGGGCTGGCGGGCTTTTACGCCGCCCTGCGACTGCGACGCGCGTTTTCGGTCGCCCCACGGTTTGCCGGCTGGGGGATCTGGGCGCTCGCCGGCGGTGTGGCGATGGGCCTGGGGCAGCTTGTGCGGGCCGACACGATCACGCTGATTCCGCCGTTAGCCGTGCTGATCTGCGCGCCGCTGGCGGGTGAGCCAGCCGCCCAGGCGAAGTCGTCTTGGCAGGGGCTGGCCCGTCGGGGGCTGCCGTTCCTTCTGCTGCTTGCGGTGGCGGGGCTGGTGTTTCTTCCCTGGCCGCTGCGCAACCTGCGGCAGTTTGGTCAGGCCCACGCGGCGGCGGCGCGCTGGCGGACCCGACCGGCCGGCAATCCGCTGCCGTCCGAGCCGGTGGCCTGGATGCGGACCTGGGGCGACGGGGCCGCGAGCGATGGTTATTACGATCTGGTGTTCGTCGCGGGCTTGCGGCTGCCGCTCGATGCGGCCCGTTTTCCGCAGAAGACCTGCGAAGGTCAGGCGCAGTGCGATCGCACGCGGGCACTGTTTCAGCGCTACAACCAAGAGGGCCTCTCTGCGACGGTGCGGCAAGAGTTCGCAGCCCTGGCCAGCGAGCGCGCGGCGGCGGCCCCCCTGCGCACCTGGATCGGGCTTCCACTGCTGCGCACCGCCAGCTTGTGGCGTCCCCTGCCCGAGTGGGAGCTCCCGCTGCGGGCTCCCGCGCTGGGTCTGCCGCGGCATCGCTACGTGTTTGCCGTTGCTGACCTAGTCCTGTACGGGTTGGCACTTATTGGCGCTGGGCTGCTGCTCTGGGCGGGGCGATCGCGGACCCTGCCCGACGCGATCCCGACGCTGGGGGCGCTGGCCCTGCCGGCGATCCTGCGCAGCGCGATGTACGCCTACCTGATCCCGGCCGGCATCAACCAGCGCTACCTGGTCGAGATCGTGCCTTTCCTGATCATCCTGAGCCTGTTCGGCGCCCGCCTCGTCGCCGAGCGGATGCGTCGCAGCGTCTAGCGGATCGGTAGGTCGATGGCCTAGCTGATGAGGAGGCCGAGGTCGGCGCAGGCCGCGAGCGCCCGCGGCAGGTGCTGGGTGCGTAGCTGTTCGACGAACTGCGGGTCACTGGCCGAAGGCGCGCCGCGCCCGCCCGCCGGTCCTTCGACCACCAGGCGCCCCTGCTCGATGGCGATGAGCAAGTCGGCCAAGATCTCGCCGTGGTCGCGACGGCCATCCAGAAGCGGCAGCAGCACCCGCCGCAGGGGATCGGCGTTCACCGATAAGTGCCACTGGTTGGCGACCACGGTGTCGACCTGGGCTTGCCGACGCGCCAGCAGCGAGGCACAGGGCCGCTCACTGACGCGATTGACCACCTGAGGGCTCTTGGTGTGCATGCCGACGATGCCGGTGCGATGGCCATAGACCGCCATCTCCAGCACGTCGTCTTCGGTCACCGGGCTGCCACTCACGGCGCTTACGCGTGCCCTGAGCTCGCTTAGCGACATGGCACAGGGGCGCTGCTCGAACAGCACCCACAGCATCGACTTGAACTGCGGATGATCCATGGTGGCAGCACCGATGCGCGACAGGAAGCGCACCGGCGACTCGTCGCGCAGCTTGTCCTGCGACAGCTCATGTGGCTTGTCGGGGGCGGCGGCGCAGAGGATCTGCAGGCTGCGCAGCGCCTCGGGATGGGGACCATCGCGCAGCGGCACGCCTTGGTGGCACAAGAGGGTGCTGCGCATCGAGGTGTTGCGGATGAAGTCGAGATACTGCTCGTGCCGCACGACGTCATCGGCGATCTGCAGCAGCGACTGCTGCGTCCCCTCGGGCAGGCCAACAGCGCCGGCTTTGGGCACGGCCTCGTCGAGATACTGCAGGCCGTGGCGCGCCGCCTGCGCCATGAACTCGTGGAAATAGCAGGGGTGGTTATCGGCTTCGAAGTGCTCGTGGAAGATGTAGCTATCGGGCACCTGGGCCAGGCGGGTCGCTTCTTCACGCAGCAGGCGCGCGGTCGTGCCGTCGCTGTCCGGCGTGCTGGCGATCAGGAAGGCGAGCAGCTGCCGGGCCTGCTTCACGGTCTCGACCGGGTCGGTCAGGCCCAGACCGCGGATGTGATAGTGCATCATCTCGATGATCGGCTGCCGACGGTAAAACCCGGGATATGTGTTGTAGCTGATGTAGGCGATGCCGCGCGGTGACAGCAGGCGCTGACAGATCTCAAAGATTCGTTGCTGCACCGGGGCCGGCACCCAGGAATAGACGCCGTGGCACAGGATGTAATCGAAGCTGCCCGGCTCGGCCGCGAAGTCCATCAAGTCAGCGACGCGCAGGTCGATGTTCGATAGCTCCAGCCCGGCCACAAATTCCTGCCCCTGATTGATCTGCACCGACGAGCGATCAATGCCGACAAAGCGACTGCCGGGCCAGGTGGCGGCGAGCGGAATCAGGTTGCCGCCGCTGGCGCAGCCTAGCTCCAGCACCGATGCGCGATCGATGGGCACCGGCTCAATACCGCGCAGGATGGCGGCGAGCGCCAGGTTATCGGGCTGGGTCTGCGGGATGCAGCGGCTGA
>DAORCZ010000455.1:0-6719 GCA_035345735.1 Pseudomonadota bacterium
AGAGGTGCAGCGACTGGTCAACGACGTCGACAACAAGATCCTGGCGATGGCGCTGGTGCACCAGAAGCTGTACGAGTCGCGCAACCTGTCGCGCATCGATCTGGGGGATTATCTGCGCGACCTCGCTGCCGCCTTGGTCAGCGGCTATTCGCTGATTCCCGGCCAGGTGAAGATCAACACCCAAGCCGAAGCGATGGTCTGCCTGATAGATCTTGCCGTCCCCTGTGGGCTGGTGGTGACCGAGCTGGTGTCAAACGCCTTCAAGCACGCCTTCCCGCGCGGTCAGCGCGGCGAGATCCAGATCACGCTATCGCGGATCGCTGCCAGTCGCGTGGCGCTGCGAGTCGCGGACAACGGCATCGGCCCCCCGGTCGAGTTCGACCCGCGCAGAACTCCGATGCTGGGCCTGCGAACCGTGTTCATGATTGTTGAACACCAGCTGAAGGGGACCCTGAGCTGGAGCGTTCCCGGGGCGGGCATGGTGTGGGATATTGAGTTTCCCGATACTCAATATTCTGAACGGGTGTAGGCGGACCACACCACGCAGGGGCTCCCAGGAACCGAAGGAGACGTTCATGGCGTTAAATGGCAATCTACTGTTAGTCGAAGACGAGGCGCTGATCGCCATGTCATTTGAGATTGCACTCTCGATGCAGGGCTATGCCTGCCGGGTTGTCCCCACCGGGGAACAAGCATTGCAGGCGGTCGCTCAGCAGCCGCCAGACGTCGTGGTCATGGATGTTCATTTGGCCGGTCCCATCGACGGTTTTGATTGCGCTGGTCAAATGCGAAAAATCCACACCTGCCCGATCATTTTTGTTACCGGATATAATGCGCAAGAAGTCCGTTCCCGCGGGAAGCATCTAAATCATACGTATTACCTTGAAAAGCCAATTTCGGTTCAAGAACTGGTAAGGACACTGAAGCAGGCAGAAGTGGCATTCGCGCCGCATGAAATCGGCACAAAAGAGCCATCCTCTTAGCGCTAACCGGGCTGGCTGGCCCAGAGGGGAACCCTGCGGCGGCGCCAGCCGGGCGTGCTAGGGTGCGCGGATGCTGCGCTTCACGCAACGACTGCCGCTTGTGCTGGGAGGACTCGCTCTCTTGCGTACGCTCACACCCACCGATGTAGCGGCGGAGGCGACGGCCGCGCTGACCACCGAGCTTTCGGCGGGCCTGCGCCCGGTGAGCAGTCAGCCAAGCCGGCAGCCCTCGGCAGCGGCCATCTTGCGCGGCATCGAGCGGCTTTCGGTGGTCGGCAATGTGCTGTACGTCGCGGCTCATCCCGACGACGAAAACACCCGCCTGCTGAGTTATCTGGTCGGCGAACGACAGCTGCGCACGGCCTACCTGTCATTGACGCGTGGCGACGGGGGGCAGAACCTGATTGGCGCCGAACAGGGACCGCTGCTGGGCCTGATCCGCACGCAAGAACTCTTGGCGGCTCGCCGCGTCGATGGCGCCGAGCAGTGGTTCACCCGCGCCCGCGACTTCGGCTACTCCAAGACCCCGAGCGAGACGCTATCGATTTGGGATCGGGGGAAGATCCTGTCGGATGTCGTCCTGGCCATCCGGCGCTTCCGGCCCGACGTCATCCTGACCCGCTTCTCGCCGGGGCCCAGCGATACGCACGGTCACCACACAAGCTCAGCGATCCTGGCGCAGGAGGCTTTCTTGCGCGCCGCCGACTCGGCCTACGAGCCGGATCAGGTAGCGACTTACGGTGCCTGGGCGACGGGGCGAATCTACTGGAATCGCTCGCAGTGGGGACGGACCTCCGCCGATGAGTTGGCTGGGCTGCCGAAGCTGGATATTGGCGGCTATGACCCGGTGCTGGGCGCCTCGTACGGCGAGGTGGCGGCGGACAGCCGCAGCATGCACAAGAGCCAGGGCTTCGGCGCGGCCCCCAGCCGCAGCCAAAGCTTTGAGTACTTCGTGGCGCTCTCCCCCGAAAAATGGCCGCAAAAGGGGGCACCGGGCGCTGGGCCGCTTGACGGCTGGGATTTCACGTGGGGTCGGGTGGCGGGCACAGCCCGACTGCGCCAGCTGCTCGAAGAGGCCCGCCGCGGCTTCGACCCCCGCCAGCCCGCCGCCAGCCTGCCGGCGCTGTTCGCCGTCCGGGGAGAGCTCAGCCGCCTGCCCAAGAATCCCTATCTGGCCCCCAAGCTGGCCGAGGTCGAAGATTTGATCTCCGTCTGTATCGGTTTGTGGAGCGAGGCCATCGCCGCTGAGCCCGCCGTCGCGCCCGGCCGAGAGGTCCGCTTGCGGGTCGCGGCGCTCAGCCGATCGAGCGTCCCGGTGCGACTGCGACGCCTGCGGCTACCGACGGGCGCGGACGTGCCTATGGATCGCGAGCTGCCGCTTGGCCGGCCCATCGAGGCGGAAAAGACGCTAACCGTCCCAAGCAACCAGCCGGTGTCAGCACCCTACTGGCTGCGTGAGCCGCCGGAGCCCGGCCTCTATCCCGCGAGCGACCCGACGCTGATCGGCCTGCCCGAGAGCCCGCCTGCCTGGTGGGTCGAGCTGCATTTTTCGATCGGCCCCAAAGAAGAGCCGCTGGTTCGTCGTCTGCCCGTGCTGCATAAGTGGACCGACCCGGTGGCCGGCGAGCGCCATCGCAGTCTGGAGATCACTCCGTCGGTGATGCTCAACCCCGAGGCCGCAACGCTGATGTTCGCCGATGGCGAGCCAAAGCCCCTGCGCGTCCGGCTGCGGGCGGGAGCCGATGCGATGAGCGGCACGGTGCAGCTAGAGCTACCTCCGGGCTTTGGCGCGCAGCCCACCAGCCAGCCGTTCACCATCGCGAAGAAAGGTGGCGAGACCGAGATCGTGTTTCGCATTCGACCGCCGAAGGAAACCAGCGGGGGCGGAACGCTGCGCATCGTCGCCGAGACCGGAGATGGCCGGTCGAGCCTGGGCATCCAACACATCGACTATCCGCACATCCCCATCCAGACGCTGTTCCCGCGGGCTGAGGTCAAGCTGGTGCGGCTGGACCTCAAAAAGACGCGCACTCGCGTCGGCTACATCCCTGGCGCCGGGGACGATGTCGCGGCGGCGCTGCGCCAGGTGGGCTACGACGTCACCATCCTCGATGGCGAAGCGCTGGAGGGACTGCAGCCCAACACCAGCCGATTTCAGGCGATTGTCGTCGGCGTTCGCGCCTACAACACGAACCCACGCCTGGCCAGCTTCCATCCTCGCTTGATGGAGTACGTGGCGGCGGGTGGCGTGCTGTTGGCGCAGTACAACACCAACAACTTTCTGTCACAGCTCAGCGCGCCCATCGGGCCGTATCCGTTCACCATCTCGCACGATCGCGTAACCGACGAAAACGCGGCGATCACCGTCGCGCCCAAGCACGAGCTGTGGCAGCGGCCGAATCGGCTCTCCGATGCTGACCTCGCGGGATGGGTGCAAGAGCGCGGCCTGTACTTCGCTGGAACCTGGGACGCGCACTACGAAACCCCGCTATCGATGAACGATCCCGGCGAGTCGCCCAAGTCGGGCTCGGTGCTGATCGCGCGGCACGGCAAGGGCGTGTTCATCTACACCGGCCTGGCCTTCTTCCGCCAGCTTCCCGCCGGAGTTGCCGGGGCCTATCGCTTGTTTGGAAACCTGCTCGACTATGGAACGCGATAACTCCCCGCCGCCGATCCTGCGAAGCTGGCGACAGCTCTATGCCGTGGTGCTGCTCAGCTTGGTTGCTCAGCTCGTGCTCTACACGGTGCTGTCGCGGGTGTATCGATGAGAGCGCTGGACTGGCTGGTGGTGGCACTGACGCTGCTGTCGATCGTCGCCTACGGTCTGCGCAAGGCGCGAGCAGTGCGCACCGCTGATGTCTACCTGCGGGGTGGCAATGACCTGGCTTGGTACACCATCGGTCTTTCGATCATGGCGACGCAGGCCAGCGCTATCACGTTCTTGTCGATGCCGGGGCAGGCCTACGAAGACGGCATGGGCTTTGTGCAGATCTATTTCGGTCTGCCGATCGCCATGGTGTTGCTCGCCGCAACCATGGTCCCGGTCTACTACCGCCTGAAGGTCGCGACGGCGTACGAGTACCTGGAGGGCCGCTTCGATCGCAAGACGCGACAGCTGACGGCGTTCCTGTTTCTGCTGCAGCGCGGGCTGGGGGCGGGTCTTTCGATCTACGCTCCGGCGATCATCCTCTCGTCGGTGTTGGGCTGGCCGCTGCACATTACGAACGTGATCATCGGGGCGCTGGTCATTCTGTACACGGTGTCGGGCGGAACGCGCGCAGTAAGCCAGACGCAGACGCTGCAGATGGTGGTGATGCTGTCGGGCATGGCCGCGGCCTTCGTCTTTGTGCTGCGTGCTCTGCCGTCCGACGTCGGGCTATCGGACGCGCTGCACCTGGCCGGCAGCCTGGGCAAGATGCAGCTTGTCGATTACTCGGCGCGCATGGACACCCGCTACACGCTGTGGTCGGGGCTGGCGGGCGGCTTGTTCATCGCCCTCGCCTACTTCGGCACTGACCAGTCGCAGGTGCAGCGCTACCTGGGGGGCAGCACCCTGGCCGAGAGCCGGCTGGGCCTGCTCTTCAACGGCCTGGTCAAGATCCCGATGCAGATCGGCATCCTGGCCGTTGGGCTGATGGTCTTCGTTTTTTATCAATTTCACGAACCGCCGCTGTTCTTTCACGAAGCGGAACTTCGCCGCGCCGAGGCGACCGCGCAGGGGGCCAAGCTCAGTGAGCTAGCCGCCGCCCACCACCGCAACTTCGAGTCGAAGCAGGCGCGCGTGCAGAGCTTCCTTGCCGCCCGCAAACGAGGCGACGACGCGGCCCTGGCCCAGGCCAAGACCGAGCTGGCCGAAAGCTATGCCGAGAGCCAAGGGCTGCGCCAGCAGGCCAAGGCCGCGATCAAAGCCGCCCTGCCGCGGGCCGAGACCAAGGATGCGGACTACGTCTTTCTGCGCTTCGTCACCACGCACTTCCCCACCGGCCTCCTGGGCCTGCTGATTGCGGTGATCTTCTGTGCGGCGATGTCAGCGACGGCAAGCGCGCTCAATGCACTGGGCACTACGACGGTGGTGGACTTCTATCGCCGCTCAATCAAGCCAGAGGCCAGCGATGCCCACTACCTGCGCGCTGCCAAGGTGTTCACCGTGCTGTGGGGCGCGCTCGCCGTGGCCTTCGCGGCCTTTGCCTCGCTGTTCGACAACCTGATCCAGGCGGTCAACATACTCGGCTCGATCTTCTACGGCCCGACGCTGGGCGTATTCCTGGTCGGCTTCTTCTGTCGCCGGGTGCGAGGCACGCCGGTATTTGTCGCGCTGGTCCTTGGGCAGGCGCTGGTCATCGCGACCTTCCTGTTCAGCAGCATCGGCTTCCTTTGGTACAACGTCATCGGCTGCCTGGCTGTAGTGGTCCTGGCGCTCGTCGGCAATGCCCTGTTGCCGCTGCATCGCGCCACCGTGTCGGGCCCAGGCTAGCGGCTGGCGGCTGCCTTCCCGTCGAGGAGGGGGATTGATCGCGCCAGTCTGAGGCGGTACTATGGGGGACTGCCCCTCGACTGCGAGCGCCCCCTATGCCCGAGCCTACTGGAAAGAAAGTCCTCATCATCGATGACTCGGCGACGACCCGCGCCGTGGTCAAGGTGTACCTAGCCGGGTACTCGCTTGAGTTTTTGGAAGCGAGCAACGGTCAGGATGGTCTAGAGCTGGCCCGCAGCGCCCGCCCCGACGCCATCATCATCGACCTCAAGATGCCGGGCATGGACGGGCTGACTTTCTGCCGTCGAGTGCGCGCCGAGATGGCGATACGCCACGTGCCGATCATCCTCATCACCGGCTCGCGCGGCCTAGACCTGCGCAACGAAGCCATCCGCTCGGGAGCGTCGGTCTTCCTGAACAAACCGATCGACGTCCCGATGCTGGCCAAGCTGATCCTGGGCTACGTCGGATCCAGCCAGCAGGCCAGCAGCTAACCGTCCCCGTCTAGCGTGCCTTGGTCGGCGCGCGACGGACGGCGGTATCGCTGAGCAGCTTGGCGAAGTGATTCGAGAGCGCCGGCATCGTCCGCGGCTCCAGCGACACGTAGAGCAGCGTGCGACGACCGGCCTCGCCTTCGAGCTTCAGCAGGCCCTCGCCGGCCCGCCGCAGCGGGTCGAGGTCGTTCTGGAAGCTGACGTCGGCGCGATACAGCAGCAGCAGATCGCGCAGTGCACGGCTGCTACCGACACCACCTAGCTCAGTCAGGGCGGCCACGATGTCCTTGAGGGCCGCGGCTGGGGTGTTGGGATCGAGCAGACGCTCGGCAAGAGCCGGCACCGTCTCTTTGGCAGCGACGGCCGCCGCCACCCGAGCCAGGATATCGATGCCGCGCGGACGACGATCCTCCAGGAAGTCATAGCTCTGCTTCAGCGCTGCGAGCAGCAGGTCGGCGGTATCGGCATCGCGCCGCGCCACCAGTACCTCGCCCGCCGCCTTGGCGAGCTGGGCCGGCAGGCCTTCGGCGGTCACGACCCGCAGAAGCTCAGCTGCGGCATCGCGCCCAGGTAGGCTGCCCAGGGTCTGAATGGCAAACAGCTTCACCGAAATGAAGCTGGAGTCCTTGTCGAAGATGATGCTGTGCAGAACGTCGAGGACCGGGGGGAGCGGCTTAACCTCGTGCCCGGCGCTCGCCAGTTGCGCAGCTCCAGCGCTGGTATCGAAGGTCGCGCCCAGCACCTGTTGCCCCGGCTTGAGCTCAAGGC
>DAORCZ010000456.1:0-6685 GCA_035345735.1 Pseudomonadota bacterium
TGCCGGTGCCGTTTGACGCCACGACGTCGTATCACCATGGGGCGGCTCGCGGGCCGGCAGCCATCCTGCGCGCCAGTCATCAGATTGACCTGTATGACATCGACACCGGGCGGCCGTACGGGGCGGGGATTCATATGCTGCCTCTGCCGCCCAGCGTGCAGGCATGGAACGCTAGTGCCAGCCGAGCCGCACAAGTAGCGGTGGGTTCGGGCGATGCGGCAGGTGCCGAAGATCCAGCCGGCGCCACCGAAAGCGTGAACGCCGCCTCGCGGGCCGTCGAGCGCTATGTCAGCGAACGCACGCGCGAGCTTCTCGCCCAGGGCAAGCTGGTCGCCATCCTGGGCGGCGACCATTCGGTGCCGCTGGGCGCGATCAGCGAGCACGCGGCCCGCTTCCCCAAGATGGGCATCCTGCACATCGATGCGCACGCTGATCTGCGCGTCGCGTATCAAGGCTTTGAACAGTCGCACGCCTCGATCATGCACAACGTCCTTCACCGCGTGCCCCAGCTGTCGCGGCTGGTGCAGGTGGGCATTCGCGATCTCTGCGATGCCGAGGCCGAGCGCATTGCCAAAAGTGGCGGCCAGATTCGGACCTTCTTCGACAGCGATCTGGCGAGTGCGGCGCACGCCGGAACCCCCTGGGGAAAGACCTGCGAAGCGATCGTCGCCGAGCTACCGGGCGAGGTGTACATCAGCTTCGATATCGACGGACTCGACCCGACGCTGTGCCCGCATACGGGTACGCCGGTGCCCGGGGGGCTGTCGTTTGCTCAGATGGTGACGCTCTTGCGAACGCTGGTGCGCTCGCAGCGGCGCATCGTCGGTTTTGATCTGACCGAGGTGGCTCCGACGCCACTCCCCTCGCCTGCTCCGCACGGCCGACACAGCCACCAGGCCGAAGATGACTGGGACGGCAACGTTGGGGCTCGGGTGCTGTACAAGCTGATTGGCTTTGCGCTGCAGTCGCGGGCCTAGCCGCCCGGCAGAGGAAAAAACTTCCCGCCGCGGCGACGTTCTTCCATACTGCCAGCGATGAGAGCTGGACGGCCCATCCTCAGCCAAATTGCTGCCGCGCACCGCGGGTGGCGGATGGGGCTTGTGTGGCTGCTGGCGGCGTTTCTGCCGCTTTCGGCCGAGGCAGCCCCCCGCAAGCGACCCCACTTGGGTGGTCGGCACGGCCATGCTTCGACCAAGCGGAGCCGCGTCGCTGCCCGCAGTCGCCCGATCCCCGTATACACCCGCTCGGGGCAGCCCAACATCCAGGCCCACGCGGCGCTGATCGTCGATACCAGCGCTGGCGGCCTGCCGCTGTATCAGAAAAATCCCGACGAGGTGAGGCCGATTGCCTCGATCTCGAAGCTCATGGCCATGCTGGTCGTGCTCGAGCGCAACCTCGACCTGCGCGGGCACACGACGATCCTCGACAGCGACGCTCGCCTGACGGTGCGCGGCGCTAAGTCGCGGCTGCGGGTCGGCATGACGCTGACCAACCAGGAACTCCTGCACGCCGCGCTCATGGCCTCGGACAACCGCGCGGTGCTAGCCCTGGGTCGTGCCGCCGGGATGGAGCCGACGGTGTTCGCCTCCGCGATGACTGCCCGGGCCCGCTCGCTGGGTCTCAAGAAGACGACCTTTGGCGACCCCACAGGACTCGACTACCGCAACGTATCGACCCCGCGCGAGGTCATCGTCATGCTGCAGGCGGCGCTCAAAAATCCGCAGATCGCGGCGGCCAGTCGCGCGACTCACTACGTCGTACGCTCGTCGAGCAAGCCGCGGGACACCGTGGAATACAGCAACACCGACCTGCTCCTGCGCTCGACCCGCCATGTCATCCACGGCGGCAAGACCGGCTACAACGACCGCGCCGGCTACTGCTTGGTGGTCTCGGCCCGCGTCGTGGGCGGCAGCAGCAAGCAGCGCGAAGTCGTCATGGCCTTCCTCGGGGAAGAGGGCAAGCTGACGCGCTTTGCGGACTTCGGCCGTGCTGCTCAGTGGCTCGTCGAGCGCGCCCCCGCTCCGCGGACACTCAGTCAGGCCAGCCCGCCCGCGGGCGATTCGCCGGCTGGCCCGCACTCGATGCTGTAGACCTCACTGCGGTCGGAGCAGCGCCCGTTCCCCAGGCTCCCAGTCGAGCCTCTTTTTGCGGCTGTGACCCATCACTCCCCCTGCGTGCCGAACTCAAAGGATCCGCATGCCCGTGCCCCGCTCTGCACTCTCGTTGACCGCTCTTGCGATGGTCTCGCTGGCCGCACCGGCGCAGCCGCTGGCGACTGCTGCCGGGGGCCCGGTCGCCCCCCCAGCCACTGAGGCGGCGGGAGCAACGGCCGGAGGTGGCCACACCGCGCTCTTGCAGACGGCTGACGAGCTAGTCCGTGAGGTCGCGACGCTGCGTGGCCTGCCCGCTAAGACGGCGGTAGCGCGCGGCGTGCTCTCGCGCGAAAAGATCGTCGAGAAACTGCGGGCGCGAATCGAAAAAGAGTACTCGCCCGAGGAGGTTCGCCGCGAGTCAGGGGTGCTCAAGCGGCTGGGCCTGCTGCCCGAGGACATGAACTACGAGAAGACCTTGTTCGAGCTCCTCGCCGATCAGGTCGCTGGCTTCTACGACCCCCCCAGCCGCACGCTCTACATCGCCGACTGGCTGCCGATGCAGATGCAGCGGCCGGCGCTGGCGCACGAAATCCAGCACGCGCTGCAGGACCAGTACTTCGATCTGCAGAAGTACTCGGCGCCGCTGAAGGAAGAGGGCGATGCGCAGCTTGCCCGCTCGGCGGTCGTCGAAGGCGACGGCACGGCCGTGATGTTGGAACTACCACCGCCCGGAGCCCGTCCTGATAGCAGCCGCGCACCGTCGGTGATAGCCAAGCTCGGCAAGCAGATGATGTACCTCACGATGGGGGCCACGCCGGCTTTTCAGAAGGCCCCCTTGGCGATGCGCGAGACCTTGGTGTTCCCCTACGCCGCCGGTCTGGAGTTCGTCATCACGCATCGCGGCGACGCGGGCTGGGGTCGGGTCAACGAGCTGTTCCGCGATCCGCCCGACTCAACCGAGCAGGTTATTCATCCCGAAAAATACAGCTCGCGCGAGCGCCCGGTGCGCATCGTGGCCGCCCCCCTGCCGACGCTGATCGCCGGCGGTCGCAAAGAAGTGCGGCGCGATGTCATGGGCGAGCTGGTCTTCAAGGTGTGGTTTAGCGGCATGATGCCGCAGTCGCAGGCCGAGGTCGCCGCAGCCGGCTGGGGCGGCGATCGACTGGTCGCCTATGAGGGCCCGGGCGATAGCAAGCCGCTCGTCCTATCGCTGTCGGCCTGGGATAGCGAGGCTGAAGCCGATGAAGCTGAATCGGCCTGTCGTCGTGTCTTGGCCGATCTCGCCGCCCCGCCTAGCCCAGCAGGCAAGACCCCCGGCAAGGACGCGCGCGGCCCCCAGGGCAGCATCGCGAGCAAGGATGGTCGGCCAACCCCGACAGCCGCCAAGTCAGGCAAGAGCACGCCGTGGTTTGTGTCGCGCGGCCACGAGACCTACGGCCTGGTCCGGCGAGGACGCCTCATCGCCATTTTGCTCGGCGTGCCCACCGGCAGCGAGACCGCGATCACCGAAGAGCTGTTCAGCAAGTTCCAGATCAGCTGGCCCGCCGTGCCGCCACCTCCGCCGTCGGTGCTAATCGCCCCCCCTGGCACACCCAGCGAGGCCGGCTCGCGACCGCCCGGTCCCTGGCGCTAGTCCCGCAGCATGGCGGAGGCACGCGTCTCGCTGCTGGATCGCGACGGGCAGCCGACTCCGCTCGATGCCCAGCCGCTGCTCGCCTTGCCGCAGGGCAGTGATGCCGATGTGCGCTTCTTTAGTTGGACCGCCCTGTCGGGCCTCGACCTCCGTCTCAGCGCGGCCGAGGAGCTGACCAGCCTGCGCCTGGTCTTCCTGGGCTGTGGCGAGACCGATGTCTGGAACAGCTGGCTGCGGGCGCCTCGTCTGCCGGCTCCGGGGATGTTGCGGCTCTCGATCGATGGTCAGTCGGTAGAGACCACTGAGCATCGCTTCTGCGTCGCAGCCCGCCCGATTGCCCCGCCGCAGCTACACCACGACGCAGTGCTGGTCGAGCTGCGCTTTGCCCAACGTCAAGCCAGCCTGCTGTCGCTGCGCCTGCCCCCCGGTCCCTATGCGCTGCTGCGTCTGCGTCGCGGAGCCCAGCCCTATGTCGGCCTGCCGTTTCCACCGGCTCTCGCCCCGGATCTCGCTGGCTATCCACGATCGCGCGCGGATCTCGACAAGACGGGCGATCGCCTCGCCGCCGAGCTAGCCGTCGCCGAGCCGACGCTCGACCGCATCTGGCAAGTCGCGCTGCCGTTCCGCGGCGGAGCCCTGCTGGGCATCGCCAATCCCTCGCTCGATGACGAGGCCCCGCTGGCTTACCAGCTCTGGGACGGCAGCCTGCTTGTGCGGCCAGCGACGGATGCAGCGGCCGAGCACCCCCTGAAACTCGGCGGCGGGCTGGGGGACCGTGTGCTCCTGCGGCTGGAACCCGATCCGCCGCTGCCGCTTATCCGCAGCGAACAGCGACTGGGCGAAGGCTACCTGCCGGTCGGCGAGGTCAGCCGCGAGTACGACACCTTTCGGCTGTCGCAGCGCGCTTTCATCGACGAGAACGCCGAGCTTCGCATCGAGCTTCGGGTACAGCCACGCAGTCCTTCGTCGGGCTCGCCAGCCTCAGGGACTGGGCTGCTGCGGCTTGTGGCTCTGGGCAGCCGGAGGCAGGTGGCGGAAAACGATCGCACCCTGCACGCCGAGATCCACACCCCGCTGCCGCTCCATCGAACCGGCGATCTCCTGCGCCTGGCCGATCCCGTACGTAGCCTGCACAGCGACGTGCTGCTGCCGCTCTCCGCCACGGACGAGCAAACCTTTTCCCTGCGCTTGCCGCTGCGCACATCGCCTGCGCCAGCCAGTCCCCCCGTCTCTGTAGCGCACGATCGCCTGCGGCAGCGGGCGCAGGCGTTTGTGGCAAGTGGCGCGACGCTGCACTTCCCCGATCCGCACCTGCAGCGGCTGTGGCAGGCGCTGCTTCTGCACGTGCCGCTGTTTATGCGTCGCGGTGTGCTGCTGTATGGCCTGTTCCCCGGCGTCTATGAGGGCGGGTTGTTCGGCGTCGAGGAAGGCTGGGATCTCGTCGCGCTGGCCCAGCTAGGGCATGCCCGGCTGGCGCTGACTTCGCTGTCGCGCACCTTCTTTGATCCAGAGTTCCTTAAGAAAGAGGGCCCGCATCATCAGTACAGAAATGGGCTGGCCATCACCTACGCGCTCGACATCAGCCTGCTCGGAGGTCTGGCCGCCGACCTGCACGATCTGTGGCCGCAGATCCAAGCCAGTGCCGAGTGGATCATCGACTCTTTGAACAGCACGCGTGCCCCGCTTCCCGACGGAGTGCGCGCCCTGCACCACGGCCTGATGCCCAAGCACATCTATGGCGGGGACCTGCGACGACCGGCCTACAGCCTGTATGCCACCAGCACCTGCTGGCGTGGTCTGCGCGATGCCGCTCGGATCGCCGCGATCATCGGCGACGGCGAGCGACAAGCCCGCTACCAGCAGCAGGCGCAGCAGGCCCGCGCCGATTTTCTAACCGCTGCCGAGACGCTGTTCCGTCGCGGCGGCAAGCCGCCCTACCTACCGTTTGCCACCGACGAAGACGGCGAGCAACCCGACAGTGGCGACTACTATCAGCTGTTCGCGTCGCTGATCCTTGAGACCGCGGTCCTGGGCTATCGGGGCGAGCTCTCACGCAAGCTGACCCGCTACCTCGACGACACCGGACGCATGCTGCTGGGCGTGCCGCGCTTTGACGGCTGGTTTGGTCGCCTGGGGATCGACGCCGAGTACGCCCGCGGTGCCCAGCTTGTCGCCTTGCAGCGACGGGAGTTCGATCGCTTCTACCTCGGCCTGCTGGCGCAGGTGGCGCTGTCTTGCGATCCCTACACCTTCGTCAGCCCCGAGACGGCGATCGTCCTTTTCAGTCGAGACGAGTATCAAGATCGCCTGCGGGCGCTCAGCGTCCAGGGCTCGCGCGCCGACTCGGACCCCTGCTCGGCGGGCACCGGCGTCATGCTGCAGTACCTACGGCTGCTGCTCGCCTGCGAGGAGCGCGACGAGGATGATCTGCCGACCGGCACGCTGTGGCTGGGGGCTGCGGCGCCGCCTTCATGGTTTGCCGCCGGGGCCAGCTTCGGCTGCGATCGCCTGCCGACCCTGCAGGGCAGCCTGTCGTACCGCTGTCGCAGCGACGGACGGCGAGCCATCTACGAAGTTTCCACAGGTTCAGCCACCCGCATCGAGGCTTTTGCGTACCTGGGGGGCCGACGTGTCTCGAAGACCCAGGTGGTGTATCCGCGCGCAGAGATTGTGATCGAGCCCGCAGTCGGCGTGTAGCCCGGTCAGTAACTTTGATAAGCTGATTCGGTGTCGTTCTATGTGCTGCGCATCGCCGGGGTCTGCCTAGCCTGGCTTGTGCTCACCCCGCAGCTTGGCTGCTCGCAGAAGGCCCGGCCGGTCCCGGTGTCGGCGGCCGCGCCTAGCCCGGCCCCTGCACCAGGGGTCACCGCCGGGCCCAGTGCCCCCCTGCCCCCGCAGCCGCCGCTTCCGATCGTCGATCCGACCGAGCCGCCGCGGGCACCGCCCGAGCTCGTAAGCA
>DAORCZ010000457.1:0-6679 GCA_035345735.1 Pseudomonadota bacterium
TCATCGAGATTTGAAGCCCGACAACGTCATGCTGATCGAGGATGGTGCGGCGCCCAAGGGCCAGCGGGCCAAGGTGTTTGACTTCGGCATTGCTAAGAGCGTAAGCGAGCTGGGTCAAGAGACTCTCGGCGGCGTCAAGACCTCGACGGATGCCATCCTGGGTACGCCGCGCTACATGTCCCCCGAACAGTGCCGCGGGGGCGGGACCAAGATCAGCGATCGATCGGATGTGTATTCGCTGGGGATCATGCTTTACGAGATGGCGGCTGGCGCGCCGCCGTTTGATGGCTCAGCCCCCGGGGATCTCATTGCTCAGCACATTGTGGAAGCGCCGCCCAGCCTGCGCGATGCGGCGCCGGCGGCTCCCGCGGATCTTGAGACGCTGATCCTGCACATGCTGGAAAAGAAGCCGCAGGACCGGCCCACGATGCAGCAGGTGGCGCGTGGGATGAAGGCCATCCTCGACGGGCAGCCGACGTTGCAGAGCGGGGCCCCAAGCGCACCGACGCGCATGGTCGGGGTGGTGCGGCGGCCCAAGACGATGAAGGTGCGGGGCCTTGGGCATCCGCTGGCGCTGCCGCTGGCGCTGCTTTTGGGTGTGGTGTTCGTTGGGGTCGCCGCCATCGCCGTGCGGGCGCGTCGCAGCGTGCCGGCACCGGCCTCGCTGCCCATGCCGTCGCCCGAAAGTCCGCCGGTCGCCGCTGATCGCCCGCCCGAGTCGGTGGTGGC
Source organism: Pseudomonadota bacterium (assembly GCA_035345735.1). Taxonomy (GTDB): domain Bacteria; phylum Myxococcota_A; class Polyangia; order Palsa-1104; family JAEUJZ01; genus JAEUJZ01. The sequence goes on from DAORCZ010000457.1 coordinate 730, forward strand.
CAAGCCGTTGTCGCCGCCGCCTGTCGCCCCGACGGAAAATGCGGCGCCGGTCGCCGGCGGTAGTGATGCGGAGTCGACAGCGGCAGGCGCGAACCGAGTCGCCCGCCCCAAGTCGCTGCCCCCACGTCACCCTGACAAGCCCAAGGCGAGCGGAGCCAAGGAGTCCAAGGAGATCCTGAATGTTCCGGCGCTGCGCTAGGCTGCCTATCGCACTCGCCGCGCTGCTCTTTGCGCTCTCGCCCTCCACCCTAAAAGCCGAGGGGCGACCGACGCCGGTAAGCGGCCGGGCCAGCCTGGAAGACGCCCCGGCAGCCAGTCTTTCGGCTCCGGCCCTGGTGGCGCGTGGCACCGAGCGCTTTCGTCGGGGGAACTACGACGGCGCGATCGCCGATTTCTATGCCGCCTACGAGCGCCAGCAGGTCCCCACCTTGCTGTTCAATATCGCGCAGGCGCACCGCAAGTCGGGGCGCGGCCAGGATGCCCTGACGGTGTTTGAACAGTTCAAGCTCGCCGATCCCAAGTCGCCGCTTCTGCCCGAGGTTGATGCCTACATCGCCGAGCTCAAGGCCAAGCAAGAGGCCGAGCGGGCGATCGCCGAGCGCGACCGCACCGAGCTTCTGGCTCGCGTCGCTGAGCAGCGCGCCAAGGAAGCCGCAGCACTGGCCAAGGCCCTGGAAGAGGAGCGACTGCGCAGCGAGCTACAGGGACGACCGCTGGCGCCGCCGCCGCCACCGCCTTTGTACAAGCGGGGATGGTTCTGGGGGCTCACCGCGGGTGGGGTCGGCGCGGTGATTCTGACCACGACGCTGGTCGCGGTGTTCGCCCGGCCGCCCCCCGAACCCGCCACCGACCTGGCGCCACGCCGCGTTCTCTTCTGAGCCGTCCTTTTCGCCACCGACCTGGGGCTTGCGGGGCCTGCTTGGGTTCCCCATGACAAAGGGCAATCGGGGTCCCCGGTGGCCCCTGTGGTCGGGCTTCTGGATGCAGGGATTGATAGATAGGCGCTTCTTGTTTTGATTATTGTTTTGTGAGTGATATCTGATTGATTGGGTCGGAAAATGCGTGAATTTGAATATTAATGACGGTTATATCCTGATGATTTGATTGATATGTGGACTATTTTTTGGGGGTGTTGCGACTTTCGGGATAGGCTCGGCCGACGACGTGGTGTTGATAAATACCGGCAGGGGCGCTGGTCGATACCCGGCCTGGAACGGGGAAACGAACGTTCTTTCCTAGCAGGAAGGCATCGATCAGGAATCCCAGCAGGGCGCGGTCGTAGTCGAGCGCGGACTCCTTGTACTGGGCGGGGTCGCGGCTGACCCACGAATCCACGACGGAGGCGCCGGAATCGGTGGCCAGAAAGCGCACCCCGTAGATGCTGGCGCCGGTCCAGCTGCGGTGAAAATACAGCCATAAATTATTATAATAAATAAACCACTTATCTTCCATTTGCTGGGGAATGAGTCCCTGCTGGATTCGTTCAAACTCAGCCGGCGTGTAGGATGCGGAAAATCCCAAGTCGGCGCGCGTGGTCGGCAGGGGCAGGGTCTTCCAGGAGTCTGGCTTGGCGATTTGAGGCGGTGCCATATCTGGATGATATCGCCCAGGGGCAGGGATCATCGATCCCCATTTTGAGCCGCAAGCTGAGGCTGGGGCACTCGCCCTGGGCTGTGTTATGCACGCGGCTCGCATGCCGACCGACCTGCAGATCGAGGCCTTCCTGCGCTTCATGGCGCAGCACCGGGCGTCCGCGCTAGCCGATGCTGAGCTGTGTCAGGGACTGCTGCGGATCAGCGGGCGGCGCGAGCAGGGTCCGCAGGCGGCGGGGTTGGCCTGGGATGCCCAGGTGGGGAACGCGGTCGCGGCGCTGACGATGATCGAGTCCTCGCTGCCTAACGAGGACTCGATCGACGGGGGGGCGATCTTGGAAGTCGGCGGTGGGCTGGGACTGCTGCACGCCTGGCTGCGGCGACTGGGCCTGCCGATCACCTCGCTGGAGCCGGGGCTGGCCGGGCATCCCGAAAGCTTTGCGCTGGCGGGACGCGCGCTGTCCCTCCTGGGCTGCGATGGTCGCGAATTCCTGCCGCTGTCGGCCGAGCAGGCCCCCAGCCTGGGGCGTCGCTTCGCGCTGATCTTTTCCTACAACGTGCTGGAGCACCTTGCGGACCTGCCGGGCAGCCTGACGGCGCTTGCGGCGTGCCTGGTGCCCGGCGGGCGGATGCGGCATGGCTGCCCCAACTATCGCGTGCCCTATGAGCCGCACTTCGGCCTGCCGCTGTGGCCGCTATCGCCGCGCTGGCTGGAGCACTGGCGGCCTGCGCTGCGGGACGACGATCTGTGGCGCGGGCTGAACTTCCTGTCGGCCGCGGATCTGCAGCGCTGGGCGGCGGCGCATGGCCTGGTCGCCCGCTTCGATGACGGCCAGACCTACCGCACCTTCCTGCGCCTGGAGAGCGAGCCGAGCTTTTCCGACAAGCATCCGCGGCTGTTTCGGCTGGGTCGGCTGCTGCGGCGCTTGCGCTTGCTTTCACTTCTGCGCCACCTGCCGCCGACGTGGATGACGCCGATGCAGGTCACCTTTTGCCACCCCGATGCGGTGTAAGGTACGCCGATGGCTATCGCCCCCCTCCCTCCGTCCGCCTCGTCCAGCCTGACCTCGGCCCGGCCGTATCTGTCGGTCGTCGCCCCGGCCTACAACGAAGAGCAAGGCATCGCGTCCTTTGTCACGACGGTCGATAGCAAGCTGGCGCAGCTTCTTGTGCCGAGCGCGCGCACCTGGGAGATCGTGCTGGTCGATGACGGCAGTCGCGATGGCACGGTGCCGGCGATCGACGCGCTGATCGAGCGGGGTCTGCCGGTGCGGCTGGTGCAGCTGTCGCGCAACTTCGGGCACCAGATGGCGATCACCGCGGGCATCGACGCGGCAGCCGGCGATGTGATCATCACCATGGATGCCGACCTGCAGCACCCGCCCGCCTACTTCGCCGCGATGCTGGCGGCGATGGAAGACGGCGCCGATGTGGTGCTGATGCGCAAACGCGCAAGCCACCAGCGCGAGAGCTACAAGACGGCGCTGGCCCGCGGCTTCTATGCCCTGATGGCGCGCATCTCGGACGTGCATACCGAGCCCGATGTCGGCGACTTTCGGCTGCTCACGCGTGAGGTCGCCGATGTCCTTCGGAGCTGTCGCGAGACGCATCGCTTCCTGCGGGGCCTGGTGGCCTGGGTCGGCTTCCGGCAGGTGACGCTCGACTATGAAGTCGCGCCGCGCTTTGCCGGCAGCTCGAAGTACGACCTGCGGCGGCTGTGGCGCCTGGCATCGAGCGGGCTGTTTTCGCATAGCTCGGTGCCGCTGAAGTGGCCGCTTTATCTCGGCATGCCGCTGTTTGGCGGCGCCGCGCTGTACATCCTGTGGGGCGTCCTGCAGCGCCTGCTGCAGCCCGAGCTCACGCCGCGCGGCTGGCTGTCGGGCTTTGCCTTCATGACGATGTTTTCCGGCCTGCTGTTCACCGCCGTCGGCATGCAGGGCGCGTACATGGCCAAGCTGTTTGAGCAGTCAAAAGGGCGCCCGCTATACATCGTGCGCCGCTCGCGCGCCGGGCGGCTGACGCGACAGGACCACGCAAACCCCGAGCCGAGCGAGCAAGAGCTCGCCGCGGGGCCTGCGTATCTGGCTGCTGATGCCGCGGTCATATCGGCAGAGGAGCGGCGGGCGGAGGCCGAAGCTGGCGCAGCCGGCGAACGCTAGCTGCGCGTTGCCGAAGAGGCTGCGCGACAAGCCGCTTCGCGGCCTGTGCGGATCTGGGGCACCGCAGCACTTCCCCGGCCGCTCGCAGGACTGCGCCTCCGCCTCGGCGCAGCTACTTGCTCTTGGGGGGCGGCGTCGCTTCCGGGGGGGCTGAGGCGAGGACAAAGGGGTAGCTGACAACCACTTTGCCGCCCTGGGGCTTGGGAAAGATCCACGTCCGCACGGCATCGCGGATGCAGCCTTCCGAAGGTGGATTGTTGAGCGAGCTCTCCTGTATCGCCGACTCCGTGACCTTGCCCGAAGGATCGATGGTGAAGCGCACCATCACGCGGCCAGCCAGGTTGGGATTTTTCTCCAGCTCGGTTTCGTAGCAGCGCTTGACCTCGCCGATGTGCCCCTGGATGACGCGACGGATGACGTCCTTGTCCATGGAGCCAACGACCGTCGCTTCCCCCGCTGCTAGGACGGGGCTGGCGACCGACAGGGTAGCGAGAGACAGTGCGATGGGAAGCAACGTGCGCGACATGGGAACCTCCTGTGGGTGGTGACTAGCGATCGTTAGCCAGGACAAACGGATAGGTAACATGGACCTCGCCCCCTTCTTTGGGCGCAGGAAATCGCGCTGCGTACATCGTCTCTTGGATGCACTCGCGCAGCCCCTCGTCAAAGATGGTGCTGGCGGCGGTATCGATGGAGCTTTCGCTGACCAAGCCGCCCACCGCTGGTTCCCCCACGATGGTGAAGCGCACGGTCAGCTTACCGGCTAGCTGGGGTCGATCGACGAGCGCGTTTTCGTAGCATTCCTTGACGAGCGGCAAGAGCGCCGTCATCTGTTCGCGAATGTACTCGGCGCTTAGCTCTGGCTGCGAACGCAGCGACGCGCTGGATCGTCTAGTGGCCGTGGCCGTGGCCCGCGCCGCGGCCAGCTTAGAAAGCAGCTCGGCTCGTGCGTTCGGAATCCGCTGCTGCGCCGCGCCTGGGTCGGTGGGCGCAGCCGCTCTACGCGGACTCGCCAGGGCGGGCGAGCCCGCTTTCTGATCCTTCGGGCGCCGGGCCGCGTACAGACCGGTCGCCATCACCGATGCCAAGAGTCCCAGCGCAAGCAGCCCTTTGCCGCTCAGCAGGCTGGCGCCCGAAGGCCCCGCAGGCGACCCCAGCTCGACTGTCGGCCGAGGGGCGATGGAAAGCGGCGCAACCAGGGACCACCACGCCTGGCGATTCCCCCCATGCATCTCGTCGAGCGTCTCGCGCAGCCGGTCGAGGCCAGACTTCAGACGCCAGCGCACCGTCCCCGCCGGGACCGCTTGCCGCTTTGCGATTTCAGAGGCGCTCAGGCCCTCGTAGAAGCGCAGGATCAGCGTGGATCGGAAGGGCTCGGGAAGCGAAAGGACATGCTCACTCAACAGCCGCTGCACGCTCACCCGCGCGGCCAGCTGTTCAGGCGAGTCCAGGTGCCCGCCCGCCCCCAGCGCCGCCTCGCCGGCCGCTGTCTCGCGTCCTTGCCGCCGTCGGTCACTGCGGAAGCGCATGCGCACCAGGTTGCGCATCACCTGCGAAAGCCAGGGCCGCACCGGCAGCCCCGCCGTCGGGGGATGCGCCAGCGCCGCCGCCCAGGTTTCCTGCGTCAGATCGTCGGCAAGCGCATCGTTGCGCACCAGACTGCCAGCCAACCGCCGTACCCACTGCGATTGATGCAGCAGCGCGGCCAGCGTTTCTTGCGAGATCAGCGTTTCCATCCCGAGCGCCTCTGCCCCCCACTATGCCGCCCAGGAAGCAAGTGTTGGCGAACGGCAGCGCGCCGGCGAAAGACGTGCCCAATCCACAGCGCCGCCGCCCGGCTTGTGGCGTTGCGCGATGATTTATCGTTCTATGCTATGCCAGATTTTATTGTAAATTATAGCCGTTCAACATAGTATTTGTGCGAATCTTATTGCGGCCCAATTGCAATGGGGCAGCTGAGGGGTACAGATTAAACCCTACCGACGTATTCCAGTTCGAGGAGGCGCCGCAGGCCCGGTCGGGAAGGGAAGATCCCCCGCTGGCCATAGGCACAGGGTAAGAAAACCGTGCTGGACAGTTCAGGCGTACGTATTCCCAGTCTGGATTGGTACTGCTTTGATTCATTGCTAGGTTGCTCAAACTAGCTGGCATCCATCGGGTTGCATTCAAACAATGTGCACCATCAATGTCCCACTCTGA
>DAORCZ010000458.1:0-6672 GCA_035345735.1 Pseudomonadota bacterium
TTGCGCAGCGAGCGCTGCGTCGCCGGATCAAAGAAGCGCAGCGACTCGACCAGATCGCCGTAAAAGTCGACGCGGACGGGGAAGGGATAGAGCGGCACGAAGAGATCGAGCACACTGCCGCGCACCGCCAGCGTCCCCGGATCCTCGCAGACCGGAGCGCGCGTATAGCCGCCCTGGCGCAGGAAGTCGATCAGGTCGTCGCGGTTGATCTCGTGGTTGACGTGCAGCTTCTTGACCAGGCCGGCCAGCGAAAGAAACGGCACGACACGGCGGGCCAACGCCCGCAGCGAGGCGACCAGCACCAAGCCGGCATGCTCGCCGCCCTGCGACAGACGAAACAGCACGCTCATGCGCCGCAGGATGGCGCTGCGCTCGGGCGAGACATCGGCCCAGGGACTGGTGTCGAGATCGGGCAGGCTCAGCACCGACTCCGCAAACTCGCCGCCCTCGTCGTGCCCACCGCCGAGGAAAAACTGCAGATCGCGCCGCAGTAGGCGCGCCTCGGTCTCATCGCGCACGACCGCCACCAGCGGGCGGCGATTCGCGGGCAGGCTCTCGGCCAGCCGCGCGATCTCGAGTGCCGCGTAGGCGCTATCGCCTGCCCCGCTGAGGCGCGCACTCTCGGTCTGGGTGCGAATACATTCGGCGCCGCGCTTGTGAAGCGCGACGAGCTGATCCAGCCCTTGCCTGGCTGACAGAGGCGAGTCCATGGCGCCCGTTTCTATGCCACAATCCGCCAGCCAGCCACACCCTTTTCGGCACACCAACCACCCAAAAGCCAGGCGCCGCCTGGCAGGGAGAACACCTCGATGGCCAACGTTCGAATTCCCACGCCGCTGCGCAAGCTGACCCTGGGGCAAGAGCTCGTCTCGGTCCCGGCTGCGACGGTCGGCGAGCTGATCACGGCGCTTGAAGCCAAGCATCCCGGCCTGCGCGAGCGCCTGCTGGACGACAAGGGACAGGTCCGCCGCTTCGTGAACATCTTTGTCGGCGAGGAAGACATCCGCTTCCAAAAGGGACTGGAGACCCCGCTTTCCGACAACGCCGAGGTGTCGATCGTCCCGGCCATCGCAGGTGGTCGCTAGCCTGTGATGTCGCGCTTTAGCGATCAGGCGCTGCGTCGCTATTCGCGCCAGATCCTCCTGCGCGAAGTTGGGGGGCGGGGCCAAGAGAAGATCGGACGGGCGCGCCTGATTCTGATCGCCGGGCCAAGTGGCGGCAGCCTGGCCAGCGTCGCGGCACAGTACCTCTTGCGGGCAGGCGTCGCCGAAGTCGGCTGGTACGCCGAAGCCGACGCCACAGCGGGCCCGCTTCTGGCCCTCGCCGCAGCTGAAGAGCTGACCTGGCCCGCGGCCGAGGCAATCACCGCCAGCAGCGAAGGTCGCCTGCTGCGCGGTGCGTGGTCGCAGCGACCGCCTGTAGCGCGCCAGCTTGGCCCCGGCGTACGTTGTCTTGCCGCCTGGGCTGAGCCAGCGGGTCACTCGCCTTGGTCGGTGGTGGGCGGGCGCTGCGAACGCGGACTTCCGCTCTCAGCAGGACCCGCGCCGACGAAGCGAGCGCTGCACACCGAGCCCCTAGATGCCGAAGCGCTGAGTCTAGGATCGGCCCTGGCGCTAGGTCTGCTGCGGGAGCTTTTGGGCTGGGCGGGAACGCCGCAGGCTGGGAAGTGGGATATGACGGAGCCGACGGGGGAATCCGCAGGCTGAGGCCGCGCGGGGGAGGCTAGGCCGAGGGCTTGTTGATGCTCACCTTGCGCGGCTGCGATTCGGTGCGCTTCGGCAAGGTGATGCTCAGCACGCCGTCCTTCATCTCGGCCTTGGTCTTCTCGGTATCGGCAGTGTCGGGCAGCGTGAAGGCGCGACTGAAGGAGCCATAGCTGCGCTCCAGCGTGAAGATGTTGTCGCCTTCCTTGTGCTCTTCCGACTGCCGGTGACCCGAGATGGTCAGGCGGTTACCCGTCAGGCCGATCTCGACATCTTCCTCTTTGACACCGGGCAGGTCGGCCTTGAACAGATAGGCATCCTTGGTCTCTTTGACGTCGAAGCGCGGCGCAAACGAGACCTCGGGGCGGCGACTCAGCACCGGCTCAGAGAATGGCTCCCAACGCATCAGCTGTTCCATCACCTTGAACGGATCCCAATCGGTCGCGTTGGCGGCAGCAGGAGTCGCGGGATGGTTCGGTTTGCGGATGATGTGGAACATAGTGGTCTCTCCTTTTCCTTGCTCCAAGGGATCGCACCCGCGGCGCTCTGGCCGTGGGGCTGTAGGACGATTCCTCCGTCGCTGGCTAGCAGCTAGGAGGAGGATTCATCGGCTGCACTTGTTTGGTAATCACGGCCGTTTTTCCGTGCAAGGGGGGGACGCTGCAGATTCCTTTTTGGCCCGGCTTGGGAGTCCGAACTGGAAGTTCCCCTTGCTTGCCTGGCGGCACCTGCGGTAGCCCTTGCGCATGCTCGCCCCACCGCCCTCTCCTCACCTCTCCGTCGAGCCAGAGCCCCGCGAGGCGGCCGCTCAGCCGCGGGTGAGCGCGCATACCGGGCCTGATCGTGCGCAGCTTTTTCGCAATCGCTTGCGCAAGAACCTGCGGCGGCTGCAGCCCTGGATCACTCAGCAGGGCATCGAAGCCTATCGCCTGTATGACTCCGACATTCCTGAGGTGCGGCTCATCGTCGAGCGCTACGGCGACTACCTGGCGCTGTGGGAATACAGCCGCGCCGCCGATCGCGACCTGCGTCGCGACACCAGCGAGCGCTCTGCGGAGCACGAGGCCTTCCTCCACGACGTGGTGCAGGCTCTGGCGCAGGAATGTCGGGTGCCGCCCGAGCGCATCGTCGTCAAGCGGCGCGAGCGGCAGCGCGGCCGTGCGCAGTACCAAAAGCTCGCCGAGACGCAGCGCGAGATCATCGTGCACGAGGGCGGTCACCGCTTCCGCGTCAACCTGCAGGACTATCTCGACACCGGCCTCTTCTTGGATCATCGCGGAACACGGGCCTTGGTTGGCTCGCTGTCAGCGGGACGCCGCGTGCTCAACCTGTTCGGCTACACCGGCAGCTTTACCGTCTATGCCGCGGCGGGCGGGGCCCGGCAGACGCTGACCATCGATCTGTCGAACACCTATCTCGACTGGACCGAGCGCAACCTGCGCGAAAACGGGCTGGATCTGTCGCGCCATCGCCTGCTGCGCGCCGATGTGCTGGCCTGGCTGCGTGAGCCGCCGTCCACGACCACCGATGTCGAGCGCGATGGCTTCGACCTGATCGTCCTGGACCCACCGACCTTTTCCAACAGCAAGCGGATGCGCGACACGCTCGACATCGTGCGCGACCATCCCTGGCTGCTGTCGCAAGTTCTGCAGCGCCTGCGAGCGGGCGGGCAGCTCCTGTTTAGCTGCAACCATCGCCGCTTCGCGCTGCGCCAGGATGAGCTTCCCGAAGCAGACTCGCTGCACATCCGCGATCTGTCGGCCGAGACGCTGCCGCCCGACTTCCACGATCCACGGACCCGCTGCTGCTATCTCATCAGCCGACGCTAGGCGCTGACGAAAGCATCGACGTTCTGGGAGGGTTAGAGGATCTTGTAGCTCTTTACGCGCAGCACCGGCGTGCCGAAGCTGATGCCGAAGCCCTTGTCGTCTAGGTCGCCCTCGACCTCGACGCGTGCCCCGACCTTGCGCAGGTCGGCACCGCCGCCGTCGAGTTTGTAGATCTCGCCGCGCGCCGTGCGCAGGGTGTAGTAGCCGCCCTCGAGATCGACGTGGTGGACGGTCCCCGAAAACGAGCCCTTCCCGCTGCCCTTACCTGCTGACTTGGCTTGACCCATCGACGTGTACTCCCGCAGACACGATGCAGCATTCCCCGGGGCGAACGCAACCCTCTAAGCCGGTGTTTGCAGCGCTCCGCTGGCCCGGTCGCTAGTAGTTCACGTCGTAGACTTCGATCTGCGTGCCGCCGCGCGGGAAGTTCTTGTGCTTGCGCAGGATGGCCAAGCGGCCGGTCTCGGTGACGACCCAGGCGCTCGGGCGCTTATGGCCGGGCAGCGAAATCAGCTTGGTCACGGTTGGGCTTGGCGCCTGCGGGTCCATCGCGAAGAGCTCGAAGGTATCGGGATCGGTGCGCTTGGCGGCCACCGCCTCTTCGTTGACCGGGTCGAGGTTCAGCGAAAACGCCATGCGCTCACGGCGCAAAAGCTGGGTCTGCAGCGTCGTCGCTTCGTACATCTTGGTCGGTCGCGGCAGGGTCAGCTCGACGCGCGACTCGGCCGCCACGCCGTCAGCCACGCGATCGTTGAGGCGAATCAGCTCGGCCTTGTGGGCCACGGGATCGACGGTGATGAACAGCGGCTCGGGGTGCTTCTCGCGCAGCTTGGCCCACTGGAAGGTGCCCGGCAGATCGGTGATCGGCTGCGAGTGGCGCAGCTTGCCAGACAGCGTGTCGATGTAGCCGATGAAGTCGGGCTGCCTCACATCGGTCTTCTTGTCGTAAAAGCCGTCGTGCTTGGTCACCAGCGTCTGATAATCGTCGAGGAAATACAGCGGCTGGCCGGTGCCCTTGTCGGTCGGCGTGCGCCCATCCTCGCGGACCTGATAGGTACGAGAGGCGGCGGGCTTGAGCGTGCTGGCATTCCAAGTCGCCAGGCTGTACTCGCCGCGCGGCGGCTCGGCGGGGCGCTTGAGGGACAGGATGATCGGGCCGGCGGCGCTATTCGTGACCACGATGTCGCTGGCCGGGCCGATGTTGCCCTCGCTGGTGCCGGGACCTGACAGCGCGACCTTCGACTTGGTCTTTAGGCTGTAGATCGCGCCCTGCACGGCCTCGCCAACATCGGTGTCCCGCAGGATGAAGAGCACGCGATCCTCGGGCAGAAGCACCAGACGAGAGATCGACAGCGGGACGTTGGGGATGACGTCCTCGCCTTTGTCCTTGTTGAACTTCACGGTCGGCGTCACGACGGGCAGGCCCGAGATGGGCGGCGCCGGGACGCTGGGCGTCGTCGGAGCAACCGCAGCTCCCTTCTTGCCCCCGGCCTTCTTGGAAGCAGGTGGCGGAGCGGGCGTCGGCGCCGGGGCAACCGCAGCCGGGGCGGCTGGAGCCGGCGGGGCGAGATCAGCGTGGTGCGGACGCGCAATCAGGCCGAGCGCGCGCAGCGTCGCAAACGACGCGCCATCGGTCTGGACATAGAACAGCGTGCCGCCGTCCCCCGAAAGCGCTATGGCGTCATCGATATAGCCCCGATCTACCTGCACCACCGTCAGAGCGCCCTGCGCAGCCGGCAGCACCTCGGGCTTGCCGGCAGGCGGCAGCGCTGCGCCCGCCAGTCCGGCGACCGTTGACAACCCAGCCAAGCCGGCCCCGAGTGAAAGACACAGCCACGCAGTGCGGATCTTCGAGAACATTCGCATGCCTCACGGGTAGCGCCGCGGGGGTGTAGAAGTCAAGCGACTGCGTGGCGAATCGGCGACTGTCCCGCGCGCTGTGGCCGGCCCCGCTGCGCCGCACGCAAATGAAGCGAAATTCCTGCGGCAAAGTTGGTAAAGTGGGCAGCATGCGACGTGCTGTTTTCACTATCGCGTACGCGGCGGCGGCGACCCTGCTGTTTGCCTACGCGGTCGCTCCTGTCTCGTCGGAAGCGCAGAACCCACCGGCCGGCGCTCGCGCTGACGATGTCGTCCGCTTCCGCATCACCAACCCCGGGCAGGCGCTCTACAAGATCGCCATCCCAGCCGTGATTGGCGATGCCAGTGCCGCGGCGGTGATGACCGAGGTCATGTCGGCCGACCTCGGGCTCTCCGGCTTCTTCAAGGTGCTCGATCCCAAGTCGTTCGTCGCGGATCTGGCCAAAGAAGACGTCAACATGAACCCCGATTCCTGGAAGCCAGTCGGGGCCGAGAGCGTCATCAAGGCCAAGGTCACGAGCAACGGCAGCGATCTCTCCGTCGAGTTCCGCCTGTATGAGCTCGTCAAGGGCGAGCAGCCGGTGCTGGGCAAGTCCTATCGCGGGCCGATCTCGGACACCCGAAAGCTGGCCCACCTGTTCGCTGCCGAGGTGCTGAAGTACTTCACCACCGAGGACTCGTTCTTCCACACCCAGATCGCGTTTTCGCGCGTCGATGGTCGGCAGCAGGAGCTGACGATCATGGACTGGGATGGCGCCGATGTTCGGCAGGTGACGCGCAACGGCTCGCAGAACTATCTGCCGGGCTGGAGCCCCAGGGGCGACTCGCTGCTCTACACCAGCTTTGTGCGCGGCTCGGCGGATCTGTGGCAGATCCCCAGCGCCGGCGGCAGGCCCAAGCGCATCTCGACGCGACCTGGCATGAACACCGGCGGTGTTTATTCGCCGACCAGCGGCGTGATCGCTGCCACGCTGTCGTACCAGGGCAACAGCGAGATCTATCTGCTGAACAGCGATGGCGAGGTGCTCAGCCGGCTCACCAACAACCCCGGCATCGATTGCTCGCCGAGCTTTTCACCCGATGGCAAGCAGATTGCGTTCATGTCCGATCGCTACGGCTCGCCGCAGATCTGGGTCATGGCGGCCGACGGCAGCGGACAGCGGCGCTTGACCACCAAGACCAAAGAGGCCACCGAGCCGTCGTGGGCGCCGAAAGCCATCAACGGCCAGTCGCTCATCGCCTTTACCGGTCGAGACGGCAACAACCTCGACATCTTTACG
>DAORCZ010000459.1:0-4024 GCA_035345735.1 Pseudomonadota bacterium
AGGCCGAGGTGGCGTTTGTCGTCGATCGCGATGCCCCGCGCGCCATCGCGCTGTGCGAAAAGGCGATCGAAAAGAGCCTCGAAAAAAACGGCAGCGGGCTTGACGAGCGGCGCGAGGCGCTGGCCCGTTATCGCCGCAATCAGGGCGATCCCAGCGATGGCGTGCGCGACTTTTCCGCCCCGCGGCTGCTGCCCGATTCGCCGCGCGGCTCGTCTCCGCCGGGCTACTTCACGCGCTTGCGTCAGGCGCAGGCGGCGGTGCGCGAGGGCTGCTCGGCGATGGGCGGATCGCAGTCGCACCTGCAGGCGATGATCGTGACGCAAAAGGGGGCGCCGCATCAGATCGTGTTTCACCCCAACACACCCGCCGCGCTGGCCAACTGCGCCGAGCCGCACCTAAAGAACATCGATCTGCCACCGGGCAACACCTACAGCGTTGAGGTCGGGCTGAGCCTGCCGAGCGATGCAGAAGCCATCGACCTCGCCGTCGCCACCGCGGAAGAAGAGTGCGCGAGCCTGGCCGGCGAGCAGCGCAGCCTCGATCTGGTACTGCGCTCAGGCCTGGGGCTGCCGGTGCAGATCGTCTATGCGGCAGGCAGCCCTGAGCTGCGGGCCTGCGTCGATCGCGTGCTGTTGCCGCTCAAGCTCGGTCGCGCCGTCCTGCAAGAGCTGACTCTGCGTTTTCCGAAGGCCGACTAATTGCGGTAAGTAATTAACCGCGATTCCGTCGCTGCGTGCTGCGGCTAGCGGGCTTCGCGCAGCAGCTCGTCGGCGTGGGCGCGGCTCTTTTCGGTGAGGCGGGCGCCGCCCAGCATGCGGGCGATTTCGTCGCGTCGCTCGGCAGCGGACAGCTTGCGGACGCGGGTGATGGTGCGGCCCCCCACGACCTGCTTTTCGACGCGCAGGTGGTGGTCGGCGTAGGCCGCGATCTGCGCCAGGTGGGTGATGCACAACACTTGGCGGTGGCGAGCCATGGCGCGGATGTGTCGCCCGACGCGATCGGCGGTGGCGCCGCCGATGCCGGAGTCAACCTCGTCAAAGACGCAGGTGGCGACGCTGTCGGCCTGACCGATGACGCCGCGCAGCGCCAGCATGACGCGCGATAGCTCACCGCCGGACGCGATGCGCGAAAGCGGGCGCGCTTCTTCGCCGACGTTGCTCGCCAACAGCAGCTCGCAGCGATCCCAGCCATCGCGGGCCAGGCGACAGAGCTTGCCCTCGTGCTCGAATAGCAGCCCGGGCTCATCGCCGCGCTGGGCCGGCCGGCGCTCTAGGCGGACCTCGATGGCGGCGCCCTGCATGGACAGATCGGCGAGCGCCGCGGTGGCCTCTCGCGACAGCTTGGCCACGACGCGCTCGCGACGGGCCTGCAGGCGAGCTGCGACCTCGACGGCGGCGCGCTTGGCGCGGGCGACCTCGGTCTCGGCATCGCTGCGGTGCGCCTCGTGGGCCTGCAGCCGGGCCAGCTCTTCGGTCATCTCGGCGCGCTTCTGTAGCAGCGCCGCCATGTCGGGTCCGTGCTTGCGCAACAGGCGCGATAGCAGGTGCAGTCGATCGTCGATCTCGGCCAGTCGTTCGGGATTGGCGCGCAGCGTATCGGCGTAGCGCCGCAGCGAGTGTGCGACGTCTTCCAGCACGCCTTCAGCATCGCCAAGCTGCGTGGCCAGCGCGCCGAGGTCCTTGTCGATGTGGCCAAGCTCTGACAGCTCGCGGCGCAGTCCGGCCAGCCGTTCGAGCACTGCGCCCTCGGCGCTGTACAGCACCTCTTCGCCGCGACTGGCCGCGCTGTGCAGCTTGCTGGCGGCGCGCAGGCGCTTCTGCTCATCGCGCAGGGCCTCGTCTTCGCCGGGCTGCGGATCGGCGGCGGTCAGCTCGTCGAGCTGAAAGCGCAGAAACTCTTCGCGCTCCGTCCGCGCCCGCTCATCGAGCGAGGCCGAGCGCAGGCGGGCGATGGCTTCTTCCAATCGGACAAAGGCCGCGGCCATCTCCGAGATCAGCTCGCCCGCCGCGGGCTCTTTCTTGCGCGCTGGGCTGCTCTCGCGCTCCATGCAGCGATCGACGAGCGGCAGGTGACGACTGGGGTCAAGCAGCGACTGGTGCTCGTGCTGGCCGGCGATGTCGATGAGGCCACCGATGACCTCGCCCAGCGTCTGCACCGTCGAGAGCTGGCCGCCGAGATAGACGCGGCTGCGCTTGCTGCTGCCGCCCCCCGCCGAGCTTGCGATCAGCCGCCGCACCACCAATCCTTCGTCGGTGGTCTCGCTCCCCGGCAGGCCCAGCAGACCCAGCTTTTCCTGCAGCGCGCGGGCCGGCTCGCTGCCGCCGGGCGGCGCGAAGATCGCCTCGATGCGTGCTTCATCGGCGCCGGTGCGGATCAGATCCGCCGGTGCTCGGCCGCCGCGCAAAAGCGACACGGCATCGAGGATCAGCGACTTGCCGGCTCCCGTCTCGCCCGACAGCACGGTCAGGCCGGGGCCAAACTCCAGCTCCACCTCGTCGAGGATTGCGAAGTTGCTGATGCGCAGATAGGTCAACATGATGCCGGCATCCTAGCGCAGCTCTCTGACAAGCTGCAGGCTGCGGTCCGCGCTGCCCAACCGCTGCGAAGACTCCGCGCTGCCTCGCTTCTCATGGGGCCCAAACCTTGGGTCAGCCGGGGCGCTGGCTCGCGGCGGCCTGGGTCACAGGCGGTCAGGGATCGTCGTCGGTGCGGTCGGCGGGGGATTTGTTGCGTGCTCACTCGGCGGCAGTAGCGAACGGAACAGCGTGAGCACGGCGTTGCGTCCCAGACCAGCGAGCGCGCTCGGACGTCCCTGGGCAGTCAGCGCACTCAGCCCGCAAGCGACGATCAGTGCCGGGACCCACAGGCGCCGCAGTCGCCACAGCAGGCCAAGCTCGGGCCACACGACCAAGATCAGCCGCCGCAAGAGCGTCGGCAGCAGCAGCGCCGCGAGGAGTACGCCGAAGAATCCCAGCACGCTACCCGACGTCAGGGAGCGTCCCAGTGAGTCGAGCAGCGTCGGTCCGGCGGCTCGCAGGATGGCCCAGGTGAGCGGCGTCCCGAACATCCGCATCACCGGCACGTTGCTGGCCGAGTAGATCGCAAGGAGTGCGTACAAGAGCGAAAACAGTCGCCCGCGCGGCCACAGCTTGCGGGTCAGCCACTCGCCCAGCATGAACGTGCCCACGAACAGCAGATCCTGACCCCACAAGGTGGCGGGCAAGGCTGGCAGTCCGGCCGGGCTCAGCGTCGTAAGGGGGCTCGCTCCGTCGCCGAAGCGCAGGCCCAGCGCAATCACCTTGGTCAGCGCCAAGACCAAAAACAAGGACAGACCCCGTCGCACAATCGAAAGCTCGTCGCGCACCGGGTCACGCTAGCACCCCCCTCTGACACAGGACCCGCCGCCCCGCTCGGTGAATTGTGCGGTGGCCCGCAGGCACCTGCATATAATGCCGCCCGTGTCTGACCTACTCCTCGACGACAGCGCGGCAGATGTCGCCCTGATCTATCCGCCGTCCTGCGATCCCACGGCGCCGTATCTGGCGGTGCCGATGCTCACCGGCTTTCTGCGCACCCACGGGGTTCGGGTGCTACCGATCGACGCCAACATCGAAGTCTACGATGCGCTGCTGACGCCGGGCGGGGCGGCGGCGATGCGTGATCGGCTAGAGGCGCGGCTCGCTGGGCTCGATCGCAAGGCCAGCCTTTCACATGTCGATCAGCTGGCGTATGGCGCGCTATGGAACGCCCGCGGCGATGCCTTCGCGGTGCCTGATCACGTCGCTGAGGCCAAGAAGACCCTGCGCGACGGCGGACGCTTTTACGATACGGAGGCCTATGGTCGGGCGGTCTCGACGATCGATGCGGCGCTGCGCGTGATCTCGGCGGCGTACACGCCACTTTCGCTGGACTTCACGGCCTATCGCACGCCGTTTGCGATGACCTCGCCGGCGGAGATCGCCCACGACTCAGAGGCTGAGCACGATCCGTTTGCCGCCTATGTGCAGGGCGTGCTGATCCCGCG
>DAORCZ010000459.1:4124-6662 GCA_035345735.1 Pseudomonadota bacterium
GACCCGACGCGCGGCTGCTACTGGGGCAAGTGCACGTTCTGTCACTACGGTCTCGCCGAGGTCGGCACCGCGGCCTATCGCGAGCGCGCCGTGCCGCAGATGATCGACCACCTGCGCAGCCTGTCGTCGCGCTACGGCACGGACTTTTTCTATTTGTCGCAGGACTCGGTGGCGCCCAAGACCCTGCTGCGCTTTGCCGAGGGCCTGCTTGAGGCCGGGCTGCGCATTCGCTGGGCGACGGACCTTAAGCCCGAACGCTACCTGCACGCCGAGCGCGCTCAGACCCTGCGCCGGGCGGGAGCCGTGGCCTGTGCGCTGGGGGTCGAGTCGGCCGCACCGCGCGTGCTGAAGCTGATCGACAAGGGCGCACCGATAGAAGCCGTGCGCGATGTCATTCACAACCTGTCGGCCGCCGAGATTGCGGCTGAGGCGATGTGCTTCACCGACTTCCCCACCGAGACGACGCGCGAGGCGCTGGCGACTGTGCAGTTCCTCGACGAGCTGAGCGAGGATGTGGCCATCTACATCGTCGGCGAATTCGATCTGACGCACGGTGCGCTGGTGGCACAGCGGCCCGCTGAGTTCGGGCTGCGCGAGGTCTATCAGCTAGACGGCGATCTGCTGGGCACTGGCCTGTTTTACGAAGAAGCGCGGGCTGCAAAGGGGCCGCGCGATCAGGAGCGTATCGATACTGCGCTGTCGCGTCTGGCCCGGAAGTGGCGGCTGCGGACCTATCCCTGGGCCGGCGCGGTGTCGACGGCGCACACGCTGCTTCACTACGCCCGCTTTGGCAAGGCGGTGTTCCGTCAGCAGGCCGAGGAACCCGAGGTCGGACTGGAAGCCCCGCCGCGCACCGCCGCCGCCCGCTTCGATCTCGATGCCTGCGCCGCCGCCGTCGAGCGCGAGGGACAGATCTGGTACACGTTGGTGCGCGAGCAGCGCCACGTCTCGCGCGCTGCCTATCTGAAGCTGGCTCGCGAGCAGCCCGCGCTGCGGCCCCAGCCGGCCCACTACGAGTACGGGCCCGAGGAAGAGCCGCAGCGCCTGGTCCGCGGTCGTCGGCCCAGCCACGCGCCCAACCAGGCGCTATCGCGCTAACAGCTTGCCCTGCCGTCGGTGGCAGGATTCCGTTGCATCGTCCGCTGGGGCCCGCGATGCTGGGGAGGGGCCGCCTTGAACCAGCCACCTCTTCCCGATCAGATAGAGCCCGCAAGCCTCGTTCAGCGAGCGCGATCGTTTGCGCAGGACACGGGGACTGTCTGCCTGACCGGGGGGGAACGCCTACCGACGGGCCGGGCCGATACTTTCGAGAGCGATGCCCGCTCCGACTTCAGCGGACTTTTGTCTCGTTCGCCGGCTCTGGTGTTCTGTCCGACCAGCCTGTCGCAGGCCCAGGCCGTGCTGCGCTTTCTCGCGGCCGAAGCCATTCCCTACAAGCTGCGCGGCACCGCCCACACCCCAAGCGGCGAGGTGCTCAGCGAAGGCGGCGCGATCGTCGAGCTCCGCGGCCTCTCGGGCTTTCGTTACGTCCCCGGCTCCGACGAGGTGCGCGTGCTCGGCGGCACGCTATGGCAGACGCTGTGCCTGGGCCTGGCACCGCAGCACCGTGCGCCGCGTGTCCTCACCGATAACCCGTACACGACGGTCGCCGGGACGCTGTCGGTGGGCGGCTTCGGCGACTCGTCGCATCTGTTTGGCCTGCAGGCCGACTGCGTGCGCCGGGCCACCTTGCTGCTGCCGAATGGCGAGCGTCGCGAGCTGACCTCGTCGGATCCGCTGCTGCGCTATGCGCTGTGCGGTCGCGGTCAGCTGGGCCTGCTGGCGGAAGTCACGCTGCCGCTGTGGCGGCGAAGCTGGGCCCTGCACGGCTGCCTTGTGCACTTTGCCGACGCTGCGCGTTTCGTGCAGGCTGCGACCCGCATCGCCGAGGAAGGCCGGGTGCACTACCTCCGCGCCCGCGCCCATGGCGTTCCCCCGCACGCCGTCAGCGCCTTTGTCGGTTGCTACGACGCCGAGCTTCCGCGTGGCCTGCTGCGTGGCCTGCCCCTGGCCGAACAGAGCCCGCCCGAATGGGTCGATTTTCTCGCCCACAGCCAAGTCCTCGGCCCGCCGCGCTGGCGTCGCTATAACCCAGCGCTTGAGGTCGCGCTGCCCCTGCCTTCCGGTCTGCCGCTTCTCGCAGAGCTCGACGAGCTAGCCCGCAGCCTGCCGCAGGATTGCCTGCCGCGCGGCTATTCGCTGATGGTGCTGCGCGGACGCGGCGCCAGCCTGCTGCCGCTTACCCCGCTGCCGCGCTCGCCGATGGTGCTCATCGCCGCGCTGCGCCCCGAGTGTCAGACGCTCGCCGAAGCCCAGGCCATCCAGGAGCGGTTCCGGCCGCTCGCCCAGCGCATCGTCGCCGCCGGCGGCTTCCTCTACCTCACCTCGTTCCCGCGCTCCCCCGACCTCGTCGAGCCCGCCCTCGCCCCCGAGCTAGCCACCCTACAGACCCTCAAGCACACCGTCGATCCCGCGCACCTCTGCAACCCCGACACCTTC
>DAORCZ010000460.1:0-6645 GCA_035345735.1 Pseudomonadota bacterium
GTGGGCTTCGGTGCTCGGGAGGTCCCCGAGGGGGCGACCGACGCGCAGCGCGCCCTGCACCAGGGCCCGCGGAGCCAGCACCAGCGCCCCCCCCGCATCGGCCGGAGCCGTCGCCAGCGTGGTCTGCAGCTCATACGCTCGCTGAAGCTGCGCGAGCTCAGCCGGTCCGGGGGGCTGACGATGCAGCAGAAAGATCAGCTGGGGCTCGGAGCCGGCGTAGAGCGCGCGATAGTAGCTGCCCAGCGAAAGCGGGCACGGGTCTTGGGCCCCGACGGCGGAACCAGGACGCTCGCCCGCGGGCAGCGGTCCGAGACCCGCATGTGCGTCGCTGGCAAGAGGAGACAGCAGGGTGTAGCTGGCTAGGGCTTCCATTTCACCTCGGCATCCGTGGCCACCCAGCGGAGAGCAGCGCCCCCGGGGCAGTCGCGGGCAGGGCCTGAAACCCCAGACTATAGCGGCTTTTGTAGCGCTCCATCCGCCTTCCTTACAGGACTACGGAGGCATCCCAGGGAACCCACAGAGTCTCTGTAAGTAAGGGACCGGACAGCGAATTGCTCTAAGCGCTTACCATTCAGCCGAAAATTAATAACCAATCAATCATATCAGCACAAACCGCACACATATCGCAATTAAACAGCCAAAAGATTTATTTATTTGGGTTTATCCGACATTCGAGTCCAGCGGGTCCAGATGTGCAGGGACTGAGCGAGGCGCAGGAAGTAGTCGGCGGTCGCGCGATCGATCTGCTGGTCGGCGTCGGTCTGCGAGTCATAGCGCAGACGCAAGCTGCTCAGCTTGACGCGCGGCACCGGGGTCGAGCGATCGATGACGGCATCGACCGACAGCAAGAGCTGGCGCTCGGCCCGGCCGCCCCGCAGCGGCACCAGGATCAGGTCTTCATCGACCTCGCCACTGCGCGCGACGCGAAAGATCGACAGCTCGCCCTGCGCCGAACGAATCGCATCGCGGAAGACCTCGGGCGCCACGAGATCGGGCGGGAATTCGCGCCCTGGCGAAAGGTTGGCCAGCGACTCGACGAACTGGCTGTGCAGCAGGCCGGTGATCAGAAAGTCCGGCGGCAAAAGCGCGATGTCGACGGCCAACCCCGCCGAGCGTCGGGTCATCGCCAGCGACATCGCCAGGCTCACCGCCTCGCCCTCGCTGCGGATCTGGCCGTCCTGACCCAGGCGAAGCTGCACTTCGGCGCGATAGCTCTCGATCTCGTAGCCCGGCAGCAGGCCGGCCTGGGTCAGCCACTCTCGGCTGGGTGCGGCGGCGGTGGCCGGACGGGCGATGATCGCAGCGGCCAGCTCTCCGCGCGGGGCCGGCGGCCGGGGCAGCGCGGTTTCGGTCTGACGATACGCAGTCACCAAGCTGCGAATCACCCCGCCGGCGTCGTTGCTGACCCCCATCCCGCCCAGATCCAGGTCGATGAGCGTATCCGACGGCGAGGCCCCGCTACCGGGCTGTTTTTCACGCAGCCAACCGGCAATCGCCAGTGCCAGATCCAAAAACGGACGGGCCGGCCAGGTCGCACCAAGCTCGTGGCGAACGCCGTCGAAGTAGGTCACGGCCGAGGCCTCCAGGTGCTCGGCTAGCGCGATGGCCAGGCGATGCCCAGCCCCCGGCCCGATGCGAAACAGCACCAGAGAATCAGGGGCAGCGCCGACGGGAGCGTAGCGAACCCGCTCGTCCGACGAGGGCGCAAGGTCGATGAAGCTCGGCAGGCGCAGCCGCAGGTGCTCGCCCCCAGACCCTTCCGCTCCACTGTCTGCCGCCCCCGACGCGGGGACAGCGTCCTCGGGCTGGGCTGGACTTGCTCGCAGGCGCAGCTCGACGGTGCCCGAAAGCGGCCGCACCTCGGTCTGCCCCTTGTGAAAGAACAACACCACCTGCGTGGCCTTGCGCACAAACAGGAAGCGAAAGGCCAGCTGCGTCGCGGCGATGGCGTAGTAGCGATCGGCGGCCAGCGCTCCGTCGGCGGGCCCCGGCAGCGACCCCTGCACCACCTGTAGCGCGGCCTGCACCGTCGCCTGGCTGAGGCCAGCGATGACGTCGGGCAGCCCCCCCAAATCTAGGGCTGCGGACTCATCCGCCATGACGATCGCGCAGGGCCACTTGCGCGCTGCCGATCTGCTCCAGCAAACGGCAAGCGCCCATCAGACCCGAGGAGTGCTGCGGATCGGCACGCAGCCGCACCAGCTGCTGGAGCTGCGGCGGCGAGGCTGAGAACTCCCAGATGACAAGCTGCGGCAGCGGTTCGGTGCGCCCGTAGAGCAGGAAGTAGCGGTGCCCCTCGCCCTCCAAGATGACCGTCCGGGCCTGACCTGACTTGCTCAGCAGGCGACGATGCGCAAAGCCGGCCATGCCCATGGCTTCGATGGTCGGGACGATGCGGGCGAACAGATCACGCCGCGAGCCCTCGTCCAGCACCCGGTCGGCCAGGGCCTCGGCAAAGGGGTTGCTCAGCGCCCCAAACTCGGGCGCGATCGCCGGCCCCAGCGGGTCCCCCGCCCTCTGCTCCTGGCGTACCTGAAACGCCGGGTGCCGCGCGTCTTCGATGTTGGCCACCGGCGGTAGCTCGCCCAGGCCACGAACCGCCTGAAAATCCCCCGGGTTCTCCATGCGGTCATTGCGCTGCGCAGCGAGTCCAGCAGCGGCTGGCGGCCGAGGGCTGTCCTCGCCCAAGTCACCGCTGAAAATCACCGGCTGCTGGCTCGGCACCGGCTTCCCCTTGGCCGGAGCCCCGCCGCTGGGTGCCTTATTGGCCTCGACGGGGCGCAGCTTGTCAGGCTGCGGATCGTCGCTGGGCCGATTCTTGTCGGGCTCCTGCGGGCTGACGCGATCGCCGCTGCCAGGACGCCCACCCGGGGCCGCATCGGGGGCGGGCGGCCGATAGTTGGGCGGCAGCGGGACCGAGACCACCTCAATCGTGGCCGTCTGCTGCTGCAGCGACTGGCTCTCTACCTTATTGCTATAAAAAATTACGTTAATTCCCTTGGTCGTCGTCTGCTCAACGGCAAATTTAAATTCTGCCGTAACCCGGGGAATTCGGAACATTGCAGCATTGGGTGGAATGGCCAATGCATTCCAGTTTTCCGCCCCCCCGTGTTCCGCTCCATTTTTGAGCACTTTCCCAAGCTTTGCGTCCTCTGCCGCAGCCGGCGGGGCAAGAGCCTTGGCATGCTCTGTCATCGAATCCTGGATATAGGCAATTGAGTGCCTATCAAGCTCGCGCTGTGCGCTAATCACCCCCGCCCCGACTGCGCCAAAAAACGACTCTAGCGACGACGTGCTGCGGTCCTCTAGCAGGTCGCCAAACACGCCCAAGCAGCGCTCGGCATCGGCGCAGGCCTTGGCGAGCAGAGTTTTGTCCATCGGCTCATTGCTGAACCGGCGAACGGCGGCAACGGCTTGCTCTAGATCTCGCAGCGTCGATTCATAGCGATTGGGGGGTGTGGGCATGGCTGGTGGCTCGATTCAAGGCGTAGAGGGCGGGGGCAGTCAGGGCCCGCGGGCCAACACGCGGCCCGAAGCAGGAGGCCGGCGCGGGGCGCACTGGGCACGTCAGCGACGAGGCTGGCTTAGCCCGTGGTGGTCTTTTCCTCGGTCGGCTTTTTCGCCGACAGCACCTTCATAAAGTCGTTGGCGGCGTTCAGCGTGTCCTTGGTCTGTGGCCGGTCGGGCAGCGTGGCGCTGGGCAGGTCCTTGGCCCGCTGCAGCAGGGTGTCCATGACCGCGCGGTCGGCTGGAATGGCGTGGATGACCGTCTTGATCTCGGCGGCGGAGCGCTCATCGGTGCCATAGGCGACGCTCATCGAAGCGTTCACCGCCACCGCCCCAACCCCGACCGAGACGCCCAGTCCCGCCGAGACCGACAGCGACTGCGACAGATCCATCTTTACGCTCAGCGTCGTCTCAGTAAATTGATAATGAGACGGCGCCAATTTCATTAGAATATCCCGCGCGGTGCTAGAATCTGCGCCACTGGAACCGTTCATAAGCGCATTGGCGATCTTCACAAAGTCAGTCATTCGATTGATGTAGTTCACATCGAATTCCCGCTGGGCATCCGCCACGCTAAGTCCCAGCTGACCCACAATCTTTGCCACCGTAATGAGCTGATCGGTCTGTGCCATATTCCTGCCTCAGATTACTTGGGGGGTTGTCCGGGGGGCGGGATTCGCTCCACCGTGATGTCGATCGTCACCGTCTTCGCCTGCGACAACGGCTGCAGCGCCGAAGCGCCATAGCGTTGCGAGGCAAAGCGAACGGCAAGCGGCGCCTGCCGCGTCACGCACTGCTCAAGCTGGCAGTGCACCTGATGTCGGCTCACCCAAAGCTGCGGCGGAGCAAGCGGCGCGAACACCGCCCGTAGCTCCGGGGGGACCGTCGAGAGCAGCCGCGCAAACTCGGCCTGCCGCTGCCCGCTGTGGCGGTCTAGCTCGCGCTGGATCTCGGCCGCCTGCTGCGCCAGCTGACCCGCAGCCTCTGCCAGATCCATCGAAGAAGGAGGCGCCACCGTCCTATTAGACGGCCCGCCGCCCAGCCCTGTCAATGCCGACGGGGACGAAGGCTGCTGTCGATAGGAGCGGCACAGAGCCTCCGAAGCCGACAGAGCCGGACCTGCACCGCCTCGCCCCTCGGCCGAAGCCTCGCGCGCCCAGCGCGCCCGCTCGTCCCGACGTAGCCGTCCGGTTGCTGCCGACGCATGGTCTGATGCAAGCTGCGCCGATTCATGTTTCGCAAACTCTGGCTCCTCTTCTTCCTTCTCTGCTGGGCCCCACAGCCAGCGCAGGCTGAGCCCATCCATGGCCTGTATCTCGACGAAGAATGGCTGATTAGCGAAAAGCCGGAGCCGACGGTCGCCACCCTCCACGCACGCTTATCAGCGGCGGGAATCCGCGATCTGTATCTGCAAGTTCGGAACGTCGGCGCGTCCGATTTGGGGGCGCAGTCCGCGCGGCTGTTGGCGCAGATCAAAGCGAGAAATCCGCTGCTGCGCCTCATTCCTTTTTTGGGGCGGCGAGTCTGCACGACTGCCCTCGCGAAAAAGTGCCTGGATCTTAGGAGTCCCAGCGATACCCAGCGCCTGCAGTCGCAGGTCATCGCGCTTTGGCGACTTGGGTACGACGGTGTTCAGCTAGATCTAGAGCCCGTCGCAAGCGGCGATGCCGCCTTCCTTCAGCTGCTCGATCAGCTGAAGAAGCTCAGGCCAGCCGGCAAGCTCCTCTCGGTGAGCGGCTACATGTTCGAGCCCTCAACCGAGATCCAAGCTCGCGTCCACATCAGTCCGCGCGGCGATGCCACTCCGCTTTACTGGAGCCGAGCCTATTACCGCGAGGTGCTGCGTCGGGTCGATGCACTGGTCCTGATGAACTACGACACCGGAATCCGATCGGCCGAGGAATATCGACACTGGACAACCTATCAGCTACGCGAGCTGCTGGCGCTGCAGAGGGAGCTGGGAGGAAGGTCGGTGCAGCTGGGAATCCCAGCCTACAAGTACGGACGACGCGGCCTGTTTTCGCCCCAGGCGGAGACGGCCGTGGTGGCTATCGCCGTCGCCCAAGCAGTCCTGCATGACCGCTGCCCAGCCCCCGTCGGTCTCACCCCCTACCACGAGTCCGAGCTGCCCCCTGAGCTGTGGCCGGCGCTCGTGGGCTACACCCAAGACTCCGCCGCTCACTGCCGCCACCCGACCCCTTGACATCACGGCTCTCGCCGTGCGCTTCTTCCCTCCCATGGGCTGGAGATTTCACGACAGCAACGCGCTTCTGGACCGTCTCTCTCGCCCGAACCCGCCCCGCGAACACGTCTTCCTATTTGGTTCCGCGCTGACCGCGCCCTTGTGCCCAGGCGAGCGTGGCGTCCCCGGAGTCTTGGGCGTGATTGAGCTGATTCGTCAGTACTACATGCGGAGCTTCGGGAGTGTTGCGCTCGCCGACTTGGATAAGGCGCTGTCAGCCGACCCCAGCCGGGCCTACCAAGCAGCGTTCGAACACCTGCTCGGCCGGGTCAGCATCGAGGAAGCCAATCGCATCATCCGTCGCGCGGTGCTGCAGGCTCGAAAAGACTCCGCAGCCATCGACGAGGCCACGCTAGCGGACATCGAAGCCCTAAAAGAGCTTGAGCAGGATGACGCGGGCTGGCACCTCGCACCGGCGGTGAAAGCCGTCGGCGAGCTGCTGGCACTGAAGCCTGCGGGATTTTCGCCGCTGGTCCTGACCACGAACTTTGACCCACTGCTGGAAGTCAGCCTGGAACGAGCTGGCCGGCACTCGTTCTGCTCGGCGCTCGATACCGATGGTCGCCTGGACCAGGTGCATGGCCACGGCTGCCACGTCGTGCATCTGCACGGCTACTGGCTGCACAGCAACACGCTGCACACCGGCGTACAGCTCCAGCACGAGCGCCCCCAGCTGCAGGCTTCGCTGGAGCGGGTCTTGGCCAATCGCGCCATTGTGGTCGTTGGCTATGGGGGCTGGGATGACGTGTTCACCAAAGCCCTGTCGGCGATTCTGGAAGACCCGCAGCGAAACTTGGAGATCCTGTGGGCCTTCTATCCCTCCGGCGTTGAAGCGCTCAGCCGCAGCGCCGAGCCGCTCCTGCAACAGCTGCGCCCCGGCTATGAGCGGGGACTGG
>DAORCZ010000461.1:0-6628 GCA_035345735.1 Pseudomonadota bacterium
CGCGGGCTCACACACCATCAAGGTGCAGTGGTATCGCGACTCGGCGGGCTCGGGCACGACGCTGTACTGCGGACTCAACGTCGGGGCCGGCAACACCTATCGCAGCCTCAGCGTTATCGAGCTGTAGTCGGCAGGCAGCCCGCCCGCGACCGGCCAACCGGTGCGCGGACGGTGAAGAACGGGGGAGCGGCAGATCATGGATTACGCAACGCTGCGCAAAGAGGGCATCCGGCTGCTTGAGCGCATGAGCGGCGGCGAGTGGACGGACTTCAACGCCCACGATCCCGGCATCACGCTCTTGGAACAGCTCTGCTATGTGCTGTCCGACTTCGCGTATCGCACCGGGCATGCGATCCCTGATCTGTTGGCTGAGCAGGGTCAGGCGCCGTTTGCCAGCCTGCATCCCCCCGACGCGATCTTGAGCTGCGAGCCGGTGACCCAGGCCGACCTGCGCCGCGTCGTGCTGGACGTGGACGGCGTCAAGAATGCCTGGGTCGAGTCGATGAGCAGCGATGCCCCAGCGTTCTACTTCAACCAGAGCCGGGCCGAGATTCTGCTGCAGACCAGTCAGCTGGGGGCCGAGCCGGTCACGCCACGCGGCCTGCACCGCGTGTACATCGAGCCCAGCGGCGAGATCGCCGGCCCTCGCTTGCGCGCCCTGGCAGCCGAGCGCCTGCACGCCTGCCGCAGCCTGGGTGCGGACCTCGGCGAGATCATCGTCCTTGCCACCCAGCCGGTGCAGGTCGAAGTGACGCTGGAGGTAAACCCCATCGACAACCCGCAGGCGCTGCTGGCGCAGGTGCGGGCCTGCCTGGCAGAGGAGATCGCCCCCGCGGTGCGCTTCGCCAGCTTGACCGAGCAGCTCGCCGCTGGGCAGTCGTTCGAGTCCATCTACGACGGACCGCTCCTGGGACGCGGCATCCTGCCGCCCGGCCCCAGCAACAGCGAGCGTCGGCGCACGACCGTCCACACCAGCGATCTGATGCATGCCCTGATGAGCCTGCCCGCCATCCGCGCGGTCAGCCGCCTGCGCATCGCCAAGGGGGGGGCCTGGGAAGAGTGGTCGCTGCCGATCGATACCGACAAGACGCCGCGCCTTGATGCCGCCGGCTGCAAGGTCACGCTGCGGCGAGGTGGTCAGGTGATCCTGCGCTCCTCGCTGTTCACGAGTGGCAGCGAGTCTTCGTCGGGGAGCCCAGTCGCCGCGCGCAAGGAAACGACGCTCCAGCCACCGCCGGCTCGCTCGCGCCACGTGGGCAACTACGCCTCGCTGCAATCGCAGCTGCCCATGCTCTACGGCATCGGCGAGGCCGGGCTGCCTGCGTCCGCCAGCCACGAACGGAAGGCTCAGGCCGAGCAGCTCAAGGCCTACCTCCTGTTCTTCGATCAGCTGTGCGCTAACCAGTTCGCGCAGCTTGCCCACCTGCCTGATCTGCTGTCGTTTGTCGGTCCTGCGCAGACCTACTTCAGCCAGGCCGTCGATCAGCCCGAGCTCGGACTCGACAGCGTGCGACCGCTTGATGCCGGACATCGCCAGCGACTGCAGGCACTGGTCGAGACGCCGGAGAGCGAGGCGGCGCTGGCGCGCAAGAACCGCCTGCTCAATCACCTGCTCGCGCGCTTCGCCGAGCCCATCGCCGAGTCCGCGCATGCCGTACCGCTGGCCGATTTGGCGCGACAGAAGCAGGCGCTGCTGCGCGACTATCCCAAGCTCAGCCGCAGCCGCGGCACGGCACACAACATCCTGCGCCTCGATGCCCAGCAGTCAGGGGGGCTGCCCGCTCGACTCAAGCTCGATCTCGGCCTGTCCGAGGCCGCCGGCGAGCGCGTGCTCATCGTCGAGCACATCTTCCTGCGACCGCTGCGCGAAGACTTCATCCTCGATGCGCAGGGTCAGTCGTTGATGTCGGAGCGACCGATCCTCACAAGCCCGATCTTGCCCGATCCGTTTTCGCTGCAGGTCTCGTTCGTGCTGCCCGATGGCGTCGGCCGCTTTGCCCAGCCCGACTTCAAGGCCTTCATCGAAGATCAGCTGCGGCAGCGCCTGCCGGCCCACCTGATTCCCTACGTGCACTGGCTGGATGCCGCCGCATGGACGACGTTCACGACGGCGTATGCCGAGTTTCAGCAGGCCCTGCGCATCTACACCGCGCGCAGCTATGGCATCCGCCTACCGGATATCGATGTCACCACCGCCAGCCTGCGCGCCATCGACGTCCGCGGGGCTCGCGATCGCGTCATCGATCTGCTCCAGCTTGGACAGACCTATCCGCTCCCCGACACCCATGTGTACGCCCAGAGCCTGACCGTCGGCTACGGCATGTCGCCGACCCTGTACATCGACCCGGCGCAGAAGGGGGTCAGCTATCAGCTCTGCGAGCAGACCGGGCAGACTCTCAGCGGATTCCTCATCGAGGGCACGGGCTCGCAAGTGACCTTGGTCGGCCCCAACATCCAGGCCGACCACAGCTACCGCATCCGCGCCTACAAGATCGATCACCCAGAGCGGCAGACTTTTCTCCTCACTACCGTGCCGATCAAGATTGGTCTCAACACCAATCTGCCGGTGTCGATCCCAGCGCTTGCTCTCACCGCGCCGCTTGTCGATTACGGCAGCAGCGTGCAGGTCAAGGTCGGCAACACTCAGGCCGGGGCTCGCTACTATCTGATCGACCAGCACGATGCCACCGTCAGCGTCGCCTCGCAGATGGGCAACAGCGGCGACATCTTCCTTTCTAGCCAGCCGCTTTACGAAGATGTCGTCCTGCGCGTCTTCGCCATCCGCGACACCGATCTGCCGGAAGGTCAGCTCCCGCTGAGCGCCATCCTGACCGCCTCGCTCGCCGTCGCGGTGCGCGCCAATCCCAACGTCGCGGTGCGGCTGGCCGACTCTGCCATCGCCGACTATGGCGGCGTGGTCACGCTGCTTGTCGACAACAGCCAGAGCAGTGTCGTGTACACCGCGCATGTCTATTCCGCGCTCGACCCCGACTTTGTGCGCGCGCCCAGCAACCCCAGCGGCCTGCTGAAAGTGGAGGTCCCCGACGGCAGCCCGGTATACCTCACGCCTCCTGCCTGCCCAGTGCCCTGGCAGCAGCCTAGCCGGCCGTACCAAGTTGCTTCAGCGAGCGGCAACGGCGGAACGCTGAGCCTGCCGCTGCCTCCGCTTACCGAAGACAGCTTCGTCGTCATCCGAGCGGGCAAGACGCACACCGCGGCCAAAGATCTGACCTCGGCGCTGCAGGTCAAGCAGTCCCTGGCCCTGCTCTGCCGGCCGGCTCCGGTCGCCAATCTGCACCTGCAGCTTACGGTCGGCACCGACGGGAATAGCGGATCGCTCTTGGTCACGGCGGGACAGCCGGGCGTGTTCTATTTCTTCCGCCGTGAAGCAGGCGGCACCGTCCTTGGCCTGCCCGCCTACTTCCACAAGACCGACGACAGTGAGCCCAGCGGCCAGCTTAACCGCGGCCTTGGGCAGACCTGGTTGACCGTGGATCTCGTCGTCGCCCGCGACCCGGAGAGCACGAGTTCCAGCGACCTGAGTCGCCGCGCACCGCCCAACCCCATCGTCGAGCTTTCGGCACTCCCCACCGGCGACACGCTGTACGTGCTGGCGCAAAAGGCCCGCACTGGCGTGGCCTGGACGGCGGGCCGCATGGTGACCGTCTCCCGCAGCTAGCCGTCTCCCATGTCGCCGCCCCGCCATCGCATCCGCCGACAGATCTTTGAGATCCAGGTCCCCGACACCAGCGCGGCCTGGCCGCTACAGACGCTGCTGTCGACGCTGCAGGTGCAGAAGATCGAACCGCTCCTCGATGCCTTGCTGTCGCAGCTCTGCCCCAGCGACACCTTGCTGCGCATCGACCGTCTAGAGATCGACCTCGGCGTCCTATCCCTGCCGCAGCTTGCCGAAGACCTCCCGCGGAAGCTGGCCACAGCCCTGCCCCAGGCCCTGCCCCAGGCCCTGCGAAACCAGCAGCGACGGACGGACGGACAGATTGACGGCACAGTCGACGCGGACAGCGAGCCACCGGGGGATGCCAGCCGGCTAGAGCTTCTGGCCTACTTCGCGCAGACCGGGCAGCTCCCGTGGTGGGCCGATGCCCGGCAGCCGCAGCCACTTTCCGCCGCGCTCGAAGGGCTGCTCGGCGCACCGCCGCCCTCTTTGCCGCGCCGGCTGCGGGATCTGTTGGCCGACCGCACGCGACGTCTGCGCCTGATCCAGCACCTTCCCGACGACAGTCTGCTGCGGCTGTGCGCCTCCTTGGCGGCGCCAACGGCCCCTCCCGCCATGCGCGGCGAACCCAAAGGGATCCTGCACGCCCTGCTCGATGTCGCGCGTCGCGCCGGGTTGACCCAGCTTGCCGTCCCGGCGATGCGGCTGCGACAGTCCCTGTTTCTCGCCACGCTGGGCCGGCTGGCCAGCCACGCATCCCCGCCGCCCCCGTGGAGGGGACCGGCGCTCGTGCAGGATCTCCTCCCCTACGTCGCGCTGGAGGCGGGTCTCAGCCACGTGGCGCTCGCTCGCGGGCTCTTCGCCGAGCTGCCGTCCACCGGGGGGAACGCAGCCCAGGAAGCCCTTCGCGAGGCCCTTGCCGATACCCTGTCGTCCCCAACCTATGCCGCAATGGACTCCCAGGCGAAACGTGCCAGTCCATCCTATCGACAAAGCCCCGGTCGCTCTGCCGTCCCATCCGGGGTGCGGCCCAGTACGGATCGCGCCGCGGCGCTGCCCGGGTCCCGGCCCAGCCCCCTGCCCCCACCGACGTCGCCCTTATTGGCGGAAACGGCAGATCTTCCGTCGGTTCTTGTAGACGCATCCCCCCGCCAGGGCGAGGGCCACCAAGACCTCAGGCCCGGCGAAGACCACGCACCGGTGGCTGATGCTTTCGCGTCCGTCCCACCCCCGGCCGACCTTTTTATGCCGCATTCTATTCGTGAATCTGAATTTGAACAAAACCAGCAATTGATCGGCCATTCCGTTCATCAACATAGCCCGTCGAACGAATCAGCAATGACAGCACAGCGCAGGCCGTCGCCCGCCCCCAAGCCCGATCGGCCGCGGCCTGAGGGTCCACGCCAACGAGCCCAGCGCCCCCCGGCTCAGCCCGTCGGGGAAGCCCCGCGCGCCGAGACGGACCAGGCAACGGATTCGGTGTTCGCAGAGCTCTGCGATCAGCTCGCCGCCCTCTACGACAGCGCGCCTGCCGCGCACCAGAGCAGCATCCTGGCCGTGCTGCGCCTCCTGCACGGAAACGCAGACGTCGATGGGCTGGCCACCGTCCCGACCGTAACGGCGCAGGGGGCGCAGGGGACGACGGCGGCGACCGTAGCCCTAGAACCTGACGCCACGACAGACACGCAAGCCACGGCCGCCACCACGCTCGCTGCCCATGGCATGGCGGCGACGGGGACAGTCACGTCACCGGACGTCATGGCCCCCGATGGAACGACTGACGCGACGACGTCACACGAGGCGGAAGCAGACGCCGCGGAACCGGCCAGCCGGAATGCCATCGAGCCTGCTGCAACGGCGGAACGCCCAGCTGTCCGCCCGCCCCAAGCGGAAGCCGAAGCCGAATCGGCGAGGCCAGCCGGAGCGCGAGCCGAATCGGCGAGGCCAGCGCCTGCCGATCAGGTCGTTGCGACGGGCTGGCCGACGGCCCGGCTGCGACAGCTCCTGCAGCTCCTATTGCACCTCCGACCGCTGCGGCTCGTGCCTGTCGCGACTCTCGGAGCAGCCCTGGCCGCTGTCGGGTCAGAGCTTGCGCGGCGAGCCGCTGCCCAGTCGGTTGCGCAGGGCCCGCTGGCGATGTCGCGCCCGCCACGGCGACTGCCCCCGACGGCGCAGCCGATCGCCCCCGCTCTCGATCTGGCGTTTTCGCGCAGCGAAGAGGTCTATGTGCAGAACGCCGGGCTGGTGCTGCTGTGGCCGTTTCTGTCACCGCTGTTTCACGCGCTGGGGCTGTGCTTCCGCGGACAGTTCGCAGACCCCATGGCGATGCATCGCGCCACTGGCCTCCTTCACTATCTGGTCACCGGAGAGCGCGAGCCGGTGGAGTATCAGCTGACTTTGGCCAAGCTGCTCTGCGGCCTGGACGACGAGGACCTGCTGGAGTTTGGCGAGCCGGTCAGCGACGCCGAAGCCGAAGAGTGCGACCGCGCCCTGCAGGCCGCCATCGCCCATGCGCAGATCTTGGGCGAGATGAGCCCGACCGACTTCCGCACGCTGTTTCTGCTCAGTCAGGGCGTGCTCAGCCCGCGCGCCGAATCGCTGCTGTTGCGCGTCGAGCGCACACCGCACACGGCGCTGGTCGAGCGCTTCCCCTGGCCCTGTAGCTGGATCCGCCTGCCATGGCTGCGCATCCCGCTGCAGGTCGAGTGGTAGGCGGTGCGGGTCGTCAGAAATCGACGAGGGCGGCGCGTGCGGACCGGCAAAGATTGAGCTTGGTGCAGGCCGCTGCAATCGCTAGCTTCCCGCCATGCGCGCGCTTCCCGACATCCTGATGAGCCAGCCTCGTATCTTGTTTGTCGGCATCAACCCCGGTCTGCGCTCCGCCGAGATCGGCCACCACTTCGCCGGGCGCGGCAACCCGTTCTATCGCCTGCTGCACGCCGCCGGCCTGAC
>DAORCZ010000462.1:0-4810 GCA_035345735.1 Pseudomonadota bacterium
GTCGCGAAACCCGAGCCGCCCGCTGCCCCTGCGCCCGAGCCGCCGGTCGCCGCCAAGCCCGAGCCTCCCGTCGGGACAGGGGTTGCGCCGCGGGCCCTGCCTGGGCCCAAGCCACCGGCCAACATCCCGCTTGGCCCCGGCGTGCGCATCGGACGTTATGTGCTGCAGGACGCGCTAGGCGAAGGTGCGACAGCGACCGTGTTTCGTTCGTTCCATGAGCTGCTCAGCATGCCGGTGGCGGTGAAGGTGTTCGAGCCGCTTGACCCCTCGATCGATCCCGAGGGCGCGGCGCGCTTTCGTCGCGAAGCGCAAGCGCTGGTGCGCCTGACCCACCCCAACATCGTGCGCATCGTCGATGTCGATGTCTGGGAGGGCAAGCCCTTCATCGTCATGGAGTACGTCGGCGAGACCACGCTGGCGATGCAGATCCAGAACCTGGGCCGGTTGCCCGCCGCGCGCATCGCGCAGATTGGGTTGGCCGTTGCCGATGCGCTGCAGGCCGCTACCGAGCAGGGCATGCTGCACCGCGATGTAAAGCCCTCGAACATCCTGGAGCGCCGCGACGGGCAGATCAAGCTCGTCGATTTCGGCATCGCTTCGACACGCAGCGCCGAGGGCGTGCTCAGCGATCCGCAGGCCAAGCAGGGTCTGGTCTCGGGGACGCCGACCTACATCGCGCCGGAGCAGGCCCAGAATCCCAGCCAGATCGACTTTCGCGCCGACATGTACAGCCTTGGCGCCACGCTGTATCACGCCGCGATCGGCCGCCCGGTCTTCATTCGTCCGACGGCCTATGACCTGCTCTTGGCCCATATCCACGAGCCGCCGGTGCACATCAACGATCTCGACTCAGCGTTCGATCCGCACCTGGCGTTTGTCATCCATCGCATGCTGCAGAAACGTCCGGAGGATCGCTTCGCCTCCTGGCAGGAACTCAAAGATGCGCTGAGCATCTCGCTGCAGTCCCGCGATGAGCCCGAGCTTCTGATCACCCAGACCTCGACCGGCGTCGACATGCCGCGGCGCAGCGGTGAGCAGCCGGCCTTAGCGATGGGCGAGAGTCCGACTCCGGCCAACCCACCCTCGACTGTGGGGGCCGCACCAAGTCCTGTGAGCAGCGCTATCGAGAGCGCAAGCCTGGTGCCGACATCGGTAGACCCGCCCCCCGAGATCGTGCCCCCGCCGGTTGCTGCCCCGCCCGCATTCGCTTCGTTCAGCGAACGCGTGCAGGCGGTGTTCTTTTCCGCACTGGCCGCCACCCAGCGCGCCTGGCTGGCGTCACCGAGGCTGGAGCGGGGCCTGGCGATCGGCGCGGTCAGCCTGCTCTTGTTCACCCTGGCCGTGCTGCTGGGTCTGTCATGGAGGAGCTAATGCAAGGCCTCGATCACTGCCGCCAACATCTGCAGCGCCAGATCGTCGACCGTGGGGGCCTGCGACGCGTAGCGATCGCTGCCGAGCTGGCGCAGGTAGATGGCAGCCTGCGGGGCCGCCCCGTGCGCATGACCAGCGAGCGTTACACGGGCCCTGGCTTCGCTGCGCTGACCATCGCCCGCATCACCACACAAGCGGAGACTCCCGTCGGTTTCGCCGACGAGCAAAGCGGAGCCAAAGGCTCGCCAGCGCAGGCGGAAAGTGTCTCGCTGACCGTGGTCGGTCTGCCCTGGCCGGGATCCGGCCTGCCGATTCTTGGCATGGATCTGATTGCGCTGCGCGGCAGCTTGTCGCTGGTGGCGATCGATCTCGCTCCGACCGATCCCGATCTCTGGCAGGGGCGCTGCGCGCCGTCCCTCCTGCGCTTGCAAAACAGGGTCGCCGAGGCCGTGGTTCCGCGCCGTCCTCCCGCCTTCACGCAAGGTACATTTTCGTCGCTGTCGCTTATCGCAGCGGCGCGCCCCGGTAGCGAGGCGGTGGTCTTTGACGCCATCCTCGGCTTCATCGACGGGGTCGCCGGTCCCGTGCTTTCCGCGCCTCCCGAGCCGCCGGATCTTTACGCTGCAACCCAGCGGGATGGGGCAGCCATCGCGCGCTGGCTGGCTGCCGAGCGACAGAATCGCCGCGAGCACAACGCGCTCTCGCAGATCTTCGGCGAGTCCTTTGCCGAGCGCTATCTGCACGGCTTCCTGTTTGTGCCCCCGCCCCCTCTTACCCGAAGCGGAGTGGATGATGAACGCGCAGCTCGCTGATTCTCCGCCCCTTTCTTCCCTGCGTCCCGTCGCAGCCACGCGCCGCTCGCGGCTGGTCAGTCCCGAGCCCGAGCCGTTCTCGCTGCGCCTGCGCACCGGCACGCGCCGGGCGCACCGTCTGGTTGAGCGCCTCGCCTTTGTGCGTGGTCTGCTGCGCGGCCTGCTCGACCCCCTGAGCTACCAGCAGCTACTTGCAGATCTGCACGCGGTCTACGGCGCGCTGGAGGCCGGACTTCGGCACGGTCGCGCGCAGCCGCTGCTCTTGCCGCTCGTGCGTCCCGAGCTGTTTCGTCAGGCAGCCCTCGCCGCGGACCTCGACTTCCTGCACGGCGATACCGACTGGCGAAAGCGACCGATCTCGACGGCAGGAGGGGCCTACGTCAGGCGGCTTGAGCACATCGCCGAGCACGATCCCAGCCTGCTTATCGGCCACATCTACACCCGCTACTTCGGCGATCTGTCGGGCGGACCGATCCTGGGACGGATGGCGGCGCTTACGCTGGGGCTGTCAGGTCGGCAGGGTCTGGCCTTTTACGACTTTCCGCAGATCGCCGACTATGCTGCCTACAAGGCAGATCTTCGTCGCTGCCTGGATGGGTTACCGCTCAGCGAAGCCCAAGCGCAGGCCATCATCAGCGAAGCCCAGCTGGCGTTTTCGTACAGCGGGGCTCTGTTCACCGCCCTGCCCAGCCCTACTTGATCGTCACCGTCGCTTCGTTCGAGTAGTCCGAGGTGCCGCTGTCCGACATGGCGCGCACGCGATAGCTATAGGTCTGTCCCGTCGTGACCTTGGCGTCGTGGTACTGCGTGATGTCGAACGTCACGGTGTAGGCGTTTACAAACTGCCCACCGGGATCCTTGCGCTCGATCATGAACATTGTCTCGGCCGACGAGTTGTCGGTCCAGGTCAGGTGGGTCGCACCGGTCAGCGGGGCGGCCATGAGGTTCGTGGGGGCACCCAGCGGCGCGCTTGCACCGCCGCAGGCCAGCGTCAGAACACACAGCATCGATAGTCCAAACAGTCGAGTCATCGGGCTCTCCTTCTCCGTCGGCTCAGCGGATCTGCAGCTCGCCCATCATGCCACGCTCGGCGTGCTCCAGGATGTGGCAGTGGAACATCCAGTTGCCCGGTGGATCCAGCCGCACGGCAAAGCGCAGCTTGCTTTTGCGTGGCACGTTCACCGTGTCCTTCCAGCCCCAGGGCACCGTGGGTGGAACGCCATCGATCGACAGCACCTGAAAGAACATGCCATGCAGGTGGAAGGGATGATCCATCTCGGGATTGGCTTCGATCTCCCAGATCTCGAGGTCGCCGCTGCGGGCGGTAAGCGGCGCACCGGCCGGCCAGCGATTGCCGTTGATCGAAAAGCTCGCCGCCCCACCGGCTGGATCTTCCAGTTCGCGCAGCACGAAGGCGCGCACCGGGGTCGCATCGTGGATCGGCAGGCTGCTCGGCTGGGCCAGCACCGATGGCAGCGGTGACGGCGGCGGGCCGGCCGGACCGTAGACGATGTGCAAAAGATCCTTGGGCCCGGGATCGGGGATGTTGTGGCCGCGATCGTAGTAGAGGTTCTGCAGGCTCAGCGCGGCCGTCCCCGGCTGATCGAAGGTCACCAGCACTTCGTAGCGCTCGCCCGGCGCGATCAAAAGCGAGTCGCGCACGTACGGCACCGGCAAAAGTCCGCCGTCCCAGCCAATGACATAGAAGCGGTGGCCCGGCAGGCTGAGGTTGAAGTAGCGGCCGTTCGCTGTGTTGACCAAGCGCCAGCGCTCCTGCGTTCCCGCTGCCACCTGCAGCCGCGGCTCGCGCACGCCGTTCACCAAGAGCACATTCCCCGGCCGCCCCAGCATCACATCCAGCGGATCGACATTCTCGTCGAGCTGACCATCGCCGCGCAGCTTGACGTCATCGAGGACCAGGTAGCGATCGGCGGCCACCTTCAGCTCTGCCCCGCCATCGATGATCATCGGCGCGTACAGGCCGCGCTCGATCTGTTCATCAGCGGCGATGTGCGGGTGATACCAGAAGCTGCCGGGGTCCTGCGCTGTGAAGCGATACTCGTGCGTGCCGCCCGCTGGAATCGGCACCTGCGCCGCCATCGATCCATCCTGCGGCCCGGGCACGCGCAGCCCATGCCAGTGCACCGTCGTCTCGACCGCAAGCTCGTTGCGGACATGGACGATGATCTGGTCGCCGACCTTGGCTTGCAGAAGCGGCCCCGGCACCGTGCCCACCGCTCCCGGTTTCGCGCCATCGTGGTAGGCCCAGACCTGCGCCGGCTTGCCTGGCAGATACTCGGTGCTCGAAAGGCCGGCCACCAGCTCGACCTCGACGATGCGCGGGTCGGGGTTGATGTCGGTAAGTGGCACTGGCGGCGGCAAGGGCGGCCGCGGCATCGCCTCGCCACAGGCCGCAAGACCGCACAGCAGGACCAGCAGAAGCCCGCCGGCCGGTTGCTCATCGCTGCGTGGCCGCCGTCGCAAAATGTCGGGAATCGGTGGATGCATCGCGCTCTCCTGCCTGCTCTGCGCATCCTGCGCCGACTTGCAAAAGCAGGCTCGTGGTCTTCGGGTGAGGGGGAATTTCCGACGGAGCGGGTGGCCACAGCGCAGCCAGCCCAGGACCG
>DAORCZ010000462.1:4910-6624 GCA_035345735.1 Pseudomonadota bacterium
GTGAGGGGGAATTTCCGACGGAGCGGGTGGCCACAGCGCAGCCAGCCCAGGACCGTGACCATCGTAGCAAGTGCGTCCGCCCCCTGGGGATCTGTCGTGCCAGATCGCGTGGCCAGTGGCGTCGGCTATCGCCTTCCCACCTAGCGTGCGCTCAAGGCCGGGGCACCATCTGTCGCTGGCCCGGGGGGACCCAGCGAATCGAGTACGCCTTGCGCCCTCTGCCGCTGTGGCTCCACCCGCTTTTTGATCAGCGGATCGTGCTCCATCGCCTGCGTCAGCGACTCCACCGCCGCCTGTGCGGCCAGCCGCCGGGCCTCGGGCCGTCCCGGCAGCGTCGCCCGCAAGAGGTGAAGCTCGCCGCGCGTCACCAGGCTCCCCGCATGATGCGGGTTGATCGCAAACGCTGGCTGCAGCGCCGCCAGGCCCGCCTGGATCGCCGCCTCGCGCCGTCGCGGATCGGCGCTCTCTAGCGTCGCCAGCCGCCGCCGCGTCTCGGCCAGCGTCTGCCACGCATCGGGATACTTCTCTTTGCTCTGCGTCGCCCGCTGCGCTTTGCCCAGCGCCGACTCCAGCGCCGCCCGCACCCGCGGCATTCCTCCCGCCGCCGTCGTGCCCGTCCCCGCCCAGTCCGCCCGCACCCAGTCTGCTCGCGCCTGCAGCGTTCGGCACATCGCATCGTCGGCCGTGATCTCTAGACACGTCGTCAGCGCCGCCTCCATGTCCCCCAGCGCCGCCGCTGGATCTTCACCCCGCTCCACCTGCTCCGTTGCCCGCACCCAATTCGCCAGCGCCACATGCTGCTCTGCATCCAGCAGCTTTCCCCCTAGCTCCCGCGCCCGCTTCAGGTATTCCAGCGCGGTCTGCACCGCCGCCCCGGGGTTTTCCCCAGCCTGAAAGAGGCGAAGGGCGATATGGGCATAGGCGATGCCGGAATTATCAGAACAATTCACGAATTTAGGATTGATTTTGTAGCACTCAGATTGAGAGACAGTCGCTTTTTTTGTTGCCATTTCGAGACACGAAAATTCATAACAAAGCTCAGATAGAACGGAAATTGACAATAGGACATTACTGTGGGCTATTTCGTAATTTGGATCCAGCTTTGCAGATTGTTCATATAAATGAATTGCATGGCTAACATATTCTATGGCTGACTTTTGACCTCTAGAAGCCAGTATCCCACCCATTTCATCATATATGGCACCTAAGTCGTTGTAACCCCATAGAAAGTTCGGATGACTGACCATAATGGGCTCAAGAACCTTGGCCGCGTTGGTCAGTAGAGGCAGTGGGTCACCTCCTTGCAGCATTAGAGCGTGCGCCTGAATAGCCATAAGGGAAGCCATCATTTCGCTAGCAAATGGGTCACCAGGTCGAGAGTTCAGATAGCGCTGGCATGAAACTAATCCGCTTAATAATTGGTCTTTATTGAAACTGGAAGAACTAGATGCCACTGTCAGGACGGTTATGGCGGCAATTTTGAGATCTGGGATCAGTGTTAGTGAATCAGAGAGTTTGCTGAGTCTTGCTGTATTTATCAATGAATTATATTCGTCTTGGGTGCTGTGATGACGGTGTGATTTTGTTTCGGCTAATCGCAGCCAAGCCTCGGATAAATCATCATATGTACCAGAGTCGCTTGCCGCAATTGTTGAAGCTGATTGGTAATTAGAAATAGCCGCATTAAATTCCTTTTCCGCTTCTTCATACGCGC
>DAORCZ010000463.1:0-6623 GCA_035345735.1 Pseudomonadota bacterium
ACCTGCCAAATGGCGATCAGCTCCTCGACATCGCCGCCCGTCGCACGCCGCTCGCTCGGCTGTGCACACCGGACGACGTCGCCGAGGTCGTCGCCTTCCTCGGCAGCCCGGCCGCTGCGATGATCCACGGTCAGACGCTGCACGTCGATGGCGGGTACTCGATCGTCGGCTAAGTCATCGCCTCCGGACCACGCGCCGGTCAGTGGCAGGGGGCCGGCCCGCTGTCGTCTGTGCGATAGAAGCCGCGCTAGTGGGCGGTTTCTTCGGGCAAAAGCGGCTGCAGTGCGCTGCTGGCAAGCCAGCCGCTCTGACCATCACTAAGTCGTACGCGCGTGTGCTGGCCACGCTGCTCATCGATACGCAGCTCGGCCCCCGCCGGCAGCGCATGGGCAAAGGCGGGCGGGGCTCCGTTGCTATCGGCCGAGCGCAGGATCGCCCCACCATGCAGGACGACCGCCTCGCGACTGGGGTTGCTGTCGGTAAGCAGCGAGGCCAGTGCGGAGAAGATCAGCAAGCCAGGCAGCAGGGCCAATACCCCCAGCCAGCGGGCGGGGCTCTGCGGGGTGGGCGCTGGCACGGACGGATCCGAGGCAGGAGCCGATGCCGGCAGCAGGCTGCGTCGCTGCCGTCCTAGCGCGATTAGGCGCGCAGCCAAGGCGAGCAGCGCCAGAGCCAGCACCGACGCCGCCAGCACCCCATGCAGGAGCGGCGTTGCCAGTCGCGTCGGCAGGACCAGCCAGGCCCGCAGTCCGTCGCTGGGACGCGGGCGAGGCAGCCAATCAGGCAGGCGCTCGCGCACGAAAGACAGGTTGCGCTGGGCCCGCTGCAGACCCGGATCGTGACGCAGCGCCAGGCGATACGCGCGGATGGCGCGACCTGGTTCCTGCGACAGCAGGGCCGCGTTGCCCCAGTCGGTCAGCAGCTCAGGGCAGTCACTGTGCGCGCTCGCGAGCTGAGCAAGCTGCGCTTCGGCCTGCGCAAAACCGGCTAGGCGACGGTCGCGGTCTGGCTGGGCCAGAGCCGCCTGATAGCTCGCGCGGGCTTGCGAAAGCAAGGCTCGGCTCGCATCGGTCGCCTGGGCCCGGCCTCGCGGGGCGTACAGCGTCGCCGCCGCCAGCAGCGACAGGGGCAGTAGCCATAGCGGCCAGCCCCGCAGCGTCGAGGCCGACCCCTTGGGCGAAGGTGGCGCCGGCAGCTTGCTCCAGCCATCGAGGAGACGGGCGATCTCCGCGCGCAGATCATCGGAGAGCGGTCGACCGGCAGCATTCGGAGCGTACGACTCGGTCTCCAACCGCTCGATGAGTGCCCGTCCGGCATCGTCTGCCAGGCCTAGCTGCCGTCGCAGAGCTCGCAGCGAAGCCGTGAGTCGGGGGGCCAGATCGCGGGCCGGCTCGCTGGCCGCCCGTTCAAGATCGCTGCGCACTCGACGAATCGCCTGCTGCCGCTCCGCACTGGCTCGCCAAGCCTGCTGCCGTCGAGCCAAGAGGGCACGCAGCCCCAAGACGAGCCCGGCAAGCACATAGAGCCCGATCAAAAGCGGCCGCAGCCGCGCCAGCGAAGGCACCGCCCGCAGCGTCAGACGCTCATCGCTTAGCGCCAGATCGGCACCGACCAAGGACTGGCCGAAAGGCGCTGGCTCGGCAGCCCGAGCCCCGGCTGGCTGGCCGGAATTTGCCGTCGCTGCCCCACTACTTGGCGGCGCCACGACATCGGCCGCGGCCACCACGGCCGAGCCCTTCACCGAAAGTGCGATCGGCTGACTCTGCACCGTCTGATAGCGGCCGGTCTCGGGATCGAAGTAGGCAAACGAAAGCGCTGGAATTTCGGCGGCCTCTTGGCTACGCAGCCGAACCGCCAGACGAAACAGCTTGGCCTTGCCGTCCTCGATGACCTCTCCGGCGGGTGGTTCCTCAGGCGCGGTGAAGCGCGCCGGGGATAACCCCATCGCCGCGACATCCGGCAGGATCAGCCCCGACAGCCGCCCCCGACCGCGCAGCACGATCTTGAGCTCGATGGGATCGCCGACGCGCACCACCGTTCGACCGGCCTGAACATCGATGGCGAAGGCGCTACCAACGGCGTTTTTGAAGCTGGGCGGACGCCCCGCCTGCGGCATGGGCCGGATCTCGATACGCACTGGCTTGGACAGCGCTTGAAACAAGCGCGACTGCGGGACCTGAAAGCCAAACAGATCGCGGCCATACCCGACCTGGACCTCGGCCATGACGCGGGCCGGCGGCGGGATCAGCGTCCCCGGCTTGTTCGGCGTCAGCCGAAACTGAAAGCGAAAGCGCGTGTACTCAACGCCG
Source organism: Pseudomonadota bacterium (assembly GCA_035345735.1). Taxonomy (GTDB): domain Bacteria; phylum Myxococcota_A; class Polyangia; order Palsa-1104; family JAEUJZ01; genus JAEUJZ01. Next base: position 2,310 of record DAORCZ010000463.1, read on the forward strand.
TCCAGCGTCGCCTTGCCCTGATCGTAGGGAAGCTCCAGCGCTCGACTGCCGGCCTGGATGCCGCGTAGGCGCTGCTGCGCTGCCGGGGCCGGGGCGGGCTCGACCTCGATCCACTCTTCCTGGTCGAACAGCGGCAGCGAGAACGCCGGCCGACCGACGTCGCCGCGCAGATACCACTCCAGCGTGCCGTCGACGGTCTCGCCCACCCACAGGGGGCGATCCGGCAACACCAGACGCAGTTGCATCTGCTGCGTCTCTTCCAGCGTCTTCACCAGGAAACGAGCCGGCTGGCTACTCGCTCGCTTGCTGCCCTGGGTGGCCGTCAGCGCCGGGACCATGTGCGGTCCACTGGCCGTCGCCTCGACGCGAAAGCGAAAGACATAGGTCACCTGGCGCGAGTCGCTGCGCACGCCGTTGATGATCTGCATCATGCTGGCGACCTGCGGCGTCACGCCAAGCGCCGTTACCCGACAGCCGGGAATCGCCAGCTTCGATAGCGTCGGCGCCGGATTTTCGTCAAAGCCGCGCGCCACGACCTGCAGCACAAACGGCAGGTTGGCGTAGAGGTCTTCAGTCTCTAGCTGCAGGCTCAGGTCTTGCGCCCGCGCCGATGCTGGCAGCAACAGCCAGGCCGCCAGCACCACCAAACCGGCCAGCCGTCCCAGCCAGCAGAAGCCGCCCGCCTTGCGGTGCTGTCGTCGGGACGGGGTGTCCTGGGGCGAATCCACGCGCATCGATAGACCTTGCTCCGCCATGGCCTACCAGTCCTTCTCTACCGGTTCGTTATTCCCCGGCTGCTGCCGCTTGCGCTGACGCTCGGCCTCACGCTCGCGGATGGCCTGCAGGCGGCGCGCGGCTTGCTCTTGCGACAGCTGCTGTTGCTGTTCGGGCTGCGATTTCTGGTTCTCATTCTGCTGCGGCTTCTGCTGTGGCGGCTCCAGGATGCGGATCGCGGCTTCTAGGTGCGCCATCGCGCCCTTCTCTTGCTCCATCGCCGGTTCCAGATCGAGCGGCAACGACTGCCCCTGCGCCGCCTGTCCGTCAGGCTTTAGCAGCGTCGCAGCCTGCAGCATCGCGGCGTGCGCCTTGCGCACTTCCTCGGCGGCCTCGGATAGCGGCTTCTGGGCCTGCTTCGCACTCGGCTCCTTCGCGTTCGCAGCCTGATCGGCCTGCGCCGCCAGCGCCTCAGCCAGCGCCTTGCCTAGCTCAGCGTGCTTGTCCTCTTCACCGACCAGCGGGCCGGCTCGTCGCCGACGCTCGGCTTCTTCGCGCTGGGCCTGCGCGGTGTTGGTGCGGTCCAGCGTCTCGCCCTGATTGCGCAAGAGCTCCTTGAGGTGCTCAACGATCGAAAAGAACAGCCGCCGCAGCTCCGCCAGGTGCTCGCGTCCTTCTTCGACGGTCGGCAGCAGCACCGGATTGCGCTGTGTCAGCAGCGTCGCCAAACGTTCCAGTGCCGCCCCGGCAGCAGCGCGCTTGGTCTCGGCGAGTTGGTAGCGCTGCGTCTCGGCTTGGCGAGCTTCCTCTGCCTCCTTGGCGGACGCTTCCTGGCCCGCGGCGGGGGCGGCGGGGGGCGATTGCAGGGCCTTGAGCTCGTCGGCAAACAGACCCGAAAGCCGAGCGACCCGATCGCGGTTGCGAGTCAGCGCATCGGTGAGCAGCGCGGCCCGCTCCGCCGGAGCGAGCTTGGCCAGCTCGGCCTTGGCGCCACTTCCCAAAAGCTGTGCCAGCCCCTGCTGTTCGCCGTAGGCCAGCTCGATCAGATCGCGCACGCCGCTGAATCGCTCAAGCGCCCGCAGCAGCAGGGCCACCGTCGAGCTCTCGCTCTTCACAGCGTTCGCCAGCTGCTCACTGGCCAGCGCCGTCTGCACCTGATCCATCGCCGTCATCGCTTCGTTGAGCAGCGGAATCGCCTCGCGAGCCGCCTGCAGCATGCGCTCACGCGCCGCCGCCTGACGCGGATCATTGCCCGCCGCCTGAGGCTGCGACGGGTCCGCGGGGGGCGAGGGGTTCTTCGCCGCATGCTCGACCCCGGCCTGCAGGCGCGCCAGAAGCTCACTCGTCCGTGGCTTGATCTCGCGCTGCTCATCAGCGAGCAGGCTGGGCGTCAGCCACACCGGTGTACTCGCTGGAGGCGCAGCAGCGCCGGCCGTCAGTCGCTGACTCTGGGCCTGCGACTCGCTCAGCGCCCGCGTCTGGCCGAGCGTGCCCAGCTGATCGGCAACCAGGCCTTTGAGCACTGTGACCGGATCCTGCAGCTGTTCCTGCGCCCGCTTGAGCTGGGTGACACCGACGTCGGCCTGACGGTGCGCCCGTTCACCTTGCAGACGGCGCAGCAGCCGAGCGATGTCAGCCAGCGTCCCGCGCGACAGGTTCAGATAGTGCTCTAGGTTCTGCAGCTGGATCAGCCGTGCGCTCTCTTCCGGCTTGCGATCTTTTTCGGCCCGCTGCGACAGGCGATCACGCTCATCGCCGGCCAGATCCAGCACCGCCCCGGCTTCCGAAAGCAGCGTGCGCTGAAACGTCGAGGCGTCTTCGAACTCACCATGAAATGCCAGCGGCTCGTCGCTGGCCCCGGCTTGCGCAATGCGCGACAGCAGGCCGCGAATGCGATCGCGCAGCGTCCGCTCGTCGGCAATGATGCGGGCCAAGCGGGCTTCCAGCGTGTTCTGCCCCTTGTTCAGCTGATCGCGCAGTGTCTGCAGCCGTCGCAGCACAAGCTCCAGGTTGTGGCGGGCATCGGCATCGTTGGGACGCAGCCGCACCGCATCGCGGAACCACGCCGCGCTCTGCGCCAGGACGTTGACCGCTTCTTGCGGCTGCTCTTTGGTTAGGCTGGCCGCGCGCTGGGCCTGCGAAAGCGCGGTGTTGAACGCGGCGCGGAAGCGCAGCTCGTCATCGGCATCGGCGGCATCTCGCGCCGACAGGAAGCCCGCCTCAGCCTGTGCGAAGTCAGATCGGCCGAATGCCTCGCGGGCTCGGTTGTAGCGCTGCCGCGGTGTTCCGCTGGGCTCGCTGGGGCTCGGTTTTTCAGCCGTCGGGGCGGGAGCGGCAGCCGCGGCGCTGGGGCCACCCGTCGGTGCCGTCGCTGCCGTCGGGTTTGGACCGGCCATCGCCAGTCGTAGCGGCAGCCCCGGAGCCCCCAGCGACAGGCCCAACGCCACCGCCAGAGCCAGGCTGGCCGGTGACAGCGCATCCCCCCAGCTGGCCCGCCTCCCACCAACGCTCAACCGAATCGACGCCAGAAGCGACAGCAGGCTTAGCAAGATGAGCGGGGGGTAGTGTTCCTTGGGCTGCGTCTTCGTCGCGGTCTGGTGCTGATCGCGCACCAAAGGCTGGATGTGCTCGCGAATGATTGACTCCAGATCGAGCGTCGCGACGCCCGCCGGGATGTAGGCCCCCTCCGTTGCCAGCGCGATGTCGCGCAGGGTCTTGCCGTCGAGTCGCGAGCGCACCAGCTGACCTTGCCGGTCCGCAAGAAAACTCTTCGCCCCGGTCGCCGGATCGGTCAGCGTAATCTCGCTTCCCCGCTCGTCGCCAAAGCCGATGGCGACAACACGAATGCCTTCACGCTTCAGCTCCTGTGCAGCTTCTAGCGGGAAGGAGTCGTGGTCTTCGCCGTCGGTAATCAGCAGGACCAGGCGGGCTCCTGGCCCTGCGCTGAAGGTGGCCTTGGCCAGCCGCAGGCCATCACCGATCCGCGTGCCGCCACGCCCCACGCTGCGCGGGTCGGTGCGATCGAGGATCATGCGAAAGAAGCCATAGTCGGGCGTCAGGGGACACAGCACCTGGGCTCGCCCAGCGAATGCCACCAAGCCGACACGATGGCCTTTGAGCTTGGCCAGCAGATCGGCGATCTCGGCCTTGGCGCGCTGCAGCCGGTTGGGGGCTGCATCTTCGGCCAGCATCGAGCGCGAGACATCCAGAACGACCACCAGATCGGCTGCGATCTGCGAGGTGCTCACCGTCTCGATCTCGCCCGGGGTCTGCGGCCGACAGATCGCCAGCACACCAAAGCACAGGGCCAAGAGCACGCAGAGCAGACGCAAACGCCGTCGCGCCGGACTTGGGCGCAGCGCCAACCGCTGCTGCATGACAGCCGACAGGAAGCGCGCAAGCTCACCAGCCTGTCTGCGCTCGAAACCCCACAGCAGCGCCGGAAAAGCCAGCGCCGGCAGGAGCAACCAAAGAAGCTGCGGATGATGGAAGGTCAGGGCAGTCACTGCGGCAACCTCCGCAACAGCGTCGCTTGCAGCAGCCAAGCCAGCGTCGCCAGCAGCAGGCCAAGGCCCAGGGCGTAGGGGAAGTATTCCTGGT
>DAORCZ010000464.1:0-6617 GCA_035345735.1 Pseudomonadota bacterium
GTCGGGGAATTCAGGAGCGACGGCGGGCGGCACCGGGGGAATGGGCAGCGTGGCGGTCGATGGGCGTGAGCGTCCGAGGGTATAGAACAGGCCGAGGATCATGATCGAGTCGCCGGTGAAGTTGCCGGCGAAGTCGTAGCGCCCCTGCGCGCCGGCCAGCGCGAACAGGCCAATATTGGGGCTGCCCGGGCGACCGAAGTCGATGCCGAAGCCGCCGAGCGCCTGCGGCGTCAGCAGACTCAGAGTGCTGCCCGCGATGGTCATCGGCCCGCTGACCCCGGCGACGGAATAGGTCTCGGGCTGGAACCAGCTGGAGTAGCCAAGGCCCAGGCGGGCATCGAGGAACAGGCCGTATGCGCCGTTTATGCGATAGCCGGCCTCGAACTGGCTGAACAGCGAGTAGCCGATGTTGGGACCGCCGTGGCCGCCGACGTTGGCGGTGGCGTAAAGCTCGTGAATGCCGCGCACGAAGTAGGCGGCTTCATAGCCAATGCGCGCTCCCGGCTGCGTGAACGAATAGCCGAAGTAGCCGAGGGCGATGCGACGCGGCTTGGTGTTCTGCGCGGCGGCAGGACTTACCGCACCCAGGGCCAGCAGGGCGGCCAGCGGGGCGCAGAATCGCAGCGAGGATTTTCGTGGGAGGAGTGCCGAGAGCCAGCCCAGAGCGCACATGCGCCCACGCTAGCCCCTTGCTCCGGCGAGAGCAAGGATCACGGGGGAGGCGCGGAGCTACAGGTTGAACTCGGCGCGCTGGTCGTAGATGCGCATCAGGTTGTCGAAGAACGACGTGCCGCGATCGCAGGTCAGGACCTGACCGCGCAGACCATCGAGCAGCCCGCTGCACAGGGCGAGCGCGCAGTCGGCGACTTCCTCAGCGGGCAGGAAGTGATCCTTGTGGGTCAGGCGCTCGGCGAACTTCTGGAATTCGCCACCGAACGTCGAAGAGAACGAGTCGGTGATGACGCTGCGCGAGCGCAGGGCGTTGATGTAGCACTCTTCGTCGTACAGGCGGTACGACAGGTACTTGATCATCGTCTCCATGACCGCCTTCGACGCGGCGACGTAGTCATAGGCCACGGCGTAGTGGTCGGGTCCGGTCGAGGACATGGCGACGACGTAGCGCGGCCACTTGCCGAAGCGCTCTTTGAGCGCCCGCATGTACGAGACGGTCGGCCAGGCCGAGAAGTCGATGCTCTGGTGCAGGCCCTTGAGCGAGTAGTCTTCGATGGTCTGGATCACCAGCGCTGCCGAGACGTTGCTGATGAAGACATCGACCTGCGGCCAGTGCGCGGCGAGCTCGGCCATCACCGTCTTGGTGTCTTCGGGATCGGCGACGTTGGCTTGGATGATGAGCGGTGCTTTGGCCCCGACGTCGGTGAACTTGCGAATCACCTCGTCATCGTCGGCGCTGCCCATGCGGTAGGTCAGCGCGCAGTGCGCTCCGCGACGGGCAAAGGCCAGCGCGGTGGCCAGGCCAATGCCCTTGGTGCCCCCGGTGACGAGGACCGTCTTGCCGGTGAAGTCGGCGATCACGCGCTCTGTACCGGGGCCGTGCTGGCCGCCTTCAGCAGGGTGTCGACGAGCTCGTTGATGTTGGTGAGCTTCGAGAGCTCCGAGCGCGGCACCTTGACCTTGAGCTCACGCATCGAGCGCGAGACCACCTCGACGATGTCGAGGCTGTTGGCGCCCAGGTCCTTCATCGAGCGGGCCGGATCGATCTTCGCCTCTTCCAGGCCGTCAACGGCGTCCATCAAGTGCTTGCTGACAACCTTCAGAACGTGTTCTCGGTTCATTGCGATGTGTCCTTTCTTTCGTGGATTGTGCGGTGTCTGGTTACAGATCTAGCGAGTCGCGCTCGTTGTAGATGCGCATCAGGTTGTCGAAGAACGTCGTGCCGCGATCGACCATGATCGTCTGGCCGCGTACGCCGTCCATCAGGCCCGAGCACAGCGCCAGGATGGCATCGGCGACCTCTTGCTCGGGGATGAACTGGCGCTTCATGTTGAAGCGCTCGGCGAACTGCTCGAAGTCACGACCGAAGGTGGCGCGCAGCGATTCGGTGCGCACCAAGCGCGAGCGCACGACGTTGATGCGGATGTCTTCGTCGAACAGGCGGTAGTTCATGTAGCGGCACAGCGTCTCCATGACCGCCTTGCTCGCCGCGACGAAGTCGTAGTTCTTGTAGAAGTGATCCGGGCCGCCGCTCGACAGGCCGATGACGTAGCGCGGCCAGCGACCGAACAGCTTATGGATGTCGTGCGAGTACTGGTACATCGGCCAGGTCGAGTACTCGATGCTGCGGAACAGCGAGCTTAAGCGATAGTCTTCCAGCTTCTCGACGACGAGGCCAAACGAGACGTTCGAGATGAAGGCCTCGACGTGATCGTGATGCGCCTTCATCTGTTCGAGCAGCGCCGCCGTGTCGTCCTTGTTGGCGACGTCGGCCTGCACGATGTGCGGCTTGGCCAGGCCCTCATCGGCGAACAGCTTGAAGATGGCGTCTTCATCGGCCGAGCCCCAGCGGTGTGTCATCCAGGCCACGGCACCCTGGCGCGCGAACGACAGCGCCGTTGCCAGGCCAATGCCCATGGTGCCGCCGGTGATGAGGACGGCTTTGCCACGCAGATCGTTAATCATAGTTCTCCTCGATACGCTTCGCGGCGTCAGGCTGCCCGAAGCTGATTTCGTGCATAAGGCTCTCCATCGTGCGCGTCGCCTCGAAAGCCTGTCGGCGGGGCAGCGACATCGTGCGCTTGAGCAAGAGCAGCGAAGTGCGCGGCTTCTCGGCGATGCGCGCCGCGACGGACAGGGCGCGATCTTCGACCTCGGCCCGCGGCAGGATGTAGTTCACGCCAGTGCTGCCGATGAAGTCTTTGCCGCGTCGCGGCTCGCCGGAAAACAGGATCTCGGCGGCGAGGGCCGGCGACATCACGTGCTCAAGCAGCTTGGTGATGCCCATGCCGGGCGTAAAGCCCATGTTCATAAAGCTCGCGCCGTAGCGGCTCTCGCGGGCGAGCACGATGATGTCGGCGCACAGGCCCAGGGCCAGCCCGCCCCCGATGGCGTGCCCAGCCATCGCGGCCACGACGGGGATCGGCAGATCGAGCACGGCCTTCGAGAGCAGGATGTCGGTCGGCGCGATGCGACCGTGGACGATGCTGGCCAGCATGTCGCGGCTGGCTCCAGCGCAGAACACATCGGGCAGCCCGCAGAGGACCAGCGAGTGATAGCGCTCGTCGGTCGCAGCCTGTGCCAGCGCGGCGAGAAGCTCGTGCACCAGGGGCTCGGACAGCGCGTTGCGTCCCGGGACATCGTGGATGCGCAGCACACCGACGCGATCGAAGTCGGGGGACGGCGCAAGCTGGATCAGGCCTAGGCCCATGGCGCCTCTCCTTCAGCAAGAAAGCTGCGCACCGCCGACAGCGTGGCCGGCTGCGACAGCGTGGCGGTGGTCTCGCGCACGCCGCGCTCCAGACCTTCGGACAGCGGCAGCCCCTCGATCTCGGCGGAAAAGCGCTTCAGCGCCGCGACGGCGTCGCCTTGAACTCGGCGGACGTCGCGCAGGCTGCGGTTGACCGCGCTCTCCAGTTTTTCATCGGCGCAGACGACATCGACCAGGCCCAGGGCCTGCGCTTCGTCAGCACCGCGCGAGTACGCAGTCATGGCAAGCAGGCGGGCCCGCGCTGGGGAAATACGTGTCTGCAGTACCGGCAGCACGACGGCGGGGATCAGACCGAATAGGCCTTCTGGCAGACCAAACGACGAACGTCGCGTGGCGATGACCAGATCACAGGCTGCCGCCACTCCGATGCCGCCCCCCAGCACGGCGCCATCGATGGCGGCCAGCACCGGGGCGGGATACTCGCGCAGCGCGCGCAGCAGGCGAGCAAACGCGGCGACGCCAGCCTGAAGTCCGGCTCCGGCATCGACGGGCGCGTTGGCGTCGGGGGGAAGGCTGCTCCCGGCCAGGAACTTTTCCAGATCGAGGCCGCGGCAGAACAGCCCGGGTCGCCCCGACAGAATGACGGAAGGCACCCGGCCATTGCCGCCGGGGCGCTGCGCTGCAAGCTGTGCCTCGGCTAGTGCGTCGGCCAGCCCGGTCGCTCCCGCTGCGTCGATCGCTTCGGGGACGGTCAGGCGGAGCGGCGTGCGTTGCGGCTCTAGCTCCATCCGTAGCGCCTGTAGTGTTCGCCGATGCCCTGGAAGACCAGCAGGCCGCGACCGCGGTAGTGCTTGTCGTACCAGTCGGAAAATCCGTCGAGACAGGGGACGAAGTCGCCCTGATCGATCCAGCAGGTGCGCTCGCGCTCGGCGTCTTCGTACTCACGCACCGAGAGCTGATATCGCGCATCGAGCAGCGCCCCAAGGTTGGCGGCAGCAGCCACCGCCTTGGCATCGTGGCCGATGAGGGCTGAGTAGAACTCCGCACAGCTTCCCGAGCCGTACGAGAACATACTGATGCGGTCGCCGGGAGCCAGATCGTCGGAGTGCTGGATGAGGCCGAGCAGGCCGATGAACGTCGCCGAGCCGTAGGTGCCGCCCATGCGCCGCAGATAGGTCAGGGCCTTCTGCGACTTGCGCTCGAAGTGGGCCCAGGCTTCTTCCTTGCCCATCTTCTTCCAGCGGCGCTGAAGCGCGCGGTGGGCTCGCCAGGTCATGCCGCCAAACGGCGCGTGATAGACGTTCTTCTTAAAGTAGCTGTCCCAGTCGATGGGCTCGGGCAGGCGCGACACGAAGTGCGAGTAGGCGCCTTCGAGCGCTTCCATGTACGAAAGCAGGCTGGTCTCGCTGTTGCCGGTCTCGACGCGCGAGGTCGGCCGCGTCAGGTCCGACACCTCTTCGGTGTAGTAGCCGGACTTGTCGAGCTCAACTTCGAGGAAGCGGGGATTGTCGCTGACGAGCAGCGCCGCCGAGCCCGCGCCCATGACGAACTCCCAGGGCATGTGCAGGTGCATGCGGCTCTGGTCGGTCGAGATGACGAGCGCTTTTTTGCCGCGCGCCATGCCGGAAGCCAGCCAGCCGAGCGCCATGCGCAGACCCGCGGTGCCGCCATAGCAGGCGTGCTTGAGCTCAAAGTTGCGGACGTTGGGCGACAGCTTGAGGTAGCGCTGCACCCAGGTCGACATCGGCTTTTCTTGATCGACGCCGCTCTCAGACGAGACGATGAGCAGCTCGATGTTGGCGCGATCTTCGTCGGTGAGCATGAGGTTGGCAGCGTTCACCGCCATCGTCACCGGATCTTCCCAGGCGGGATTCACCGAGCGCTCATCGATCATCATCGTGTCGCGGATATCGGCGATATCGTGCTTACGCGCCTCGCACAGACGCTTCATGTCGAGGGCGAAGCTAGAGGGATAAACGCCGATCTTTTCAATGCCGTAGGGCACTCGCGACTCCTTACGAACCGAGGGAGAGGGGGCTGGTTAGGGGGCCCAGTCGAGGCCGCCGTTGACGCCGATGACCTGACCGTTGATGAAGCTGGCCTTGTCGGAAGCGAGGAAGGTGACGATGCCGCCCATCTCGTCGGCGCGCGCGATGCGACCCTGCGGGCAGTGCTTCAGCCAGAAGTCGCGGTTCGATCCCGACATGCCTTCGCGGGTCATGTCGGTGTCGAAAAAGCCCGGCGAGACGACGTTGCAGGTGATGCCGCGGCGACCGTATTCCTTGGCCATGGCCGACGACAGACCAATGAGTCCGGCCTTGCTGGCCGAGTAGTTGGCCTGGCCCGACACGCCGGAAGCGCCGAGGGACGAGATGAAGATGATGCGACCAAAGCCATTGCCGAGCATGGTCGATAGGAACTGGCGGGCGACGTAGAACGCGCCGGTGAGGTTGGTCTGGATGACCTCGTGCCACTCCTCATCGCTCATCGAGACGACGAGGTTGTTGATGTTGATGCCGGCGTTCGGCACCACGACATGCACCGTCTCGAAATCATCGAGGACGGCGTCGCCGACGCGCTCGACATCGGCCGAGCTTTTGACGTCGAGCTGATAGCCTTTGACCTTGCGGTCGGGGGCCAGCGCCTTGGCTTGCTCTTCGACCTTGCGGGCAGCGTCGGCACCGCTGCGATAGGTGAAGGCCACGTCGTGCCCGGCCGCAACCGCGTCGAGCACGATGGCGGCGCCAATGCCGCGCGAGCCACCCGTGACAAAGAAGACCATGGCTATTTGCCCTCCCAGCGCTTGAAGATGGCGACGCAGTTGATGCCGCCAAAGCCAAACGAGTTTTTCATGATGTAGCGCACCGGGTGCTCGACGATGCGGTCGCGACAGACGTCGATATCGACCTCGGGATCGAGCTCCTCGATGTTGATCGACGGGTGCAGCTTGCCGCCGTTCATCTGCAGGATGGCGGCGATCGACTCGACGACCGGCGCCGACCAGCAGGTGTGGCCAAGCATCGACTTGGTGGCGTTGACCTTGAGCTTGTAGGCGTGCGCGCCGAACACTCGCTTGATCGAGCGCAACTCGGTGATGTCGCCAAGCGGCGTCGAGGTGGCGTGAGCGTTGATGTAGTCGATCTCTTCTGGCGCGATGCCGGTCATCTTGAGCAGCTTGGACATCAAGCGGCTCTGACCTTCTTCCGACGGCTGCGGCAGGTGGTTGCCGTCCGAG
>DAORCZ010000465.1:0-6617 GCA_035345735.1 Pseudomonadota bacterium
TGCTCTGCAGGGGATCTCGAATGATCATCACGTTGTCGGGCTTCAAGTCGCGGTGGACGATCCCGACCTGATGGGCGGCAGCGAGGGCTGAGGCGATCTGGCGGGCGATGTGGATCGCCTCGGCTACGGACAGTCGGCCGCCACGACGCGCGATGCGGCTGCTCAGCGTCTCGCCACGGAGGAATTCCATCACGATGTACGAGGCTCCATCCGGTAGCCGACCTACGTCATAGATCGAGACGATTCCCGGATGATCAATCTGGTTTACGGCCTTCGCTTCGTTAAGGAAACGCTGGGCCACCTGCGCTTCCTGAGCGTACTGGGGATGAAGCACCTTGATCGCGGCACGTCGCGCGATCTCGTCGTGGCTGGCTTCGAACACCGCTCCCATCCCTCCCTCACCCAGCTTGCGGAGGATGCGGTAGCTACCAATGACCTGTCCCGGTTCCAGCATGTGACGCTGCCTTTCTGTGGGCGCTTGCGGCCCTGCAGAGAGCGATTGCATGCTGCGGGCCAGCACTCTGCGCACAGCTGGCAGCCGGCCAAGCGCGCACAGGTGAAGCGGTGGCCACCGTCCGGAATCGCGGGTGCGCGTGTTCGGCCCGATCGGGCGCAATGACCGCGCTAGTGGGGGGCTCTCCAATCAATCGCACTTGTCGCCATTGAAGTGCCCTAGCGCACTTGGAGGGCCGTAGGCAGGTCGTGCGCAGCGCGTGCGCTCGGCGGTGAAACAAGCGTCCTCGGCCACTCACCGCGCTTGGCACAGCCCTTGCCTTGTCTCGTTGCGAACGACAAAGCAGCTCGCACAGACACAGGAGTAACGCATGTCCACCCCACGCAAGTATGAGTCAGGCCCACGCCGGTCCAGTAGCTCACGCCGAGCGACTGGCTGCGAAGTTCCTGGCAGCAGTGCAGGCGCCTTGCAGGTACCCGGCTGTGGATCCCTCGTGGCCGGCCGCTATCGCTTAATCAGACTCCTGGGGCGCGGTGCGATGGGCAGTGTGTTCCAGGCTGAGGATCAATCTGAGAGACGCTGCTGCGCCGTAAAGATGCTCAACAATGCAGCCAGCTGTGGCGCAGACGAGGTTCGCCGTTTTCACAACGAGGCAGCCACGGTATCCCGCCTGTCGCATCGCAACATTGTGCAGGTGTACGACTTCCTAAAGGATGGGCAAGGACGCTCCTATTTGGTCATGGAGCTGCTGGATGGCATGGACCTATATGCCTACCTGCAAGCGCAGGGGCGACTGTCCCTACAGCGCACACTAGAGATCATCCATCCGGTGGCCGAGGCACTGCATAGCGCACACTGCTTGGGAATCATTCATCGCGACGTCAAGCCGCGGAATATCTTTCTGAGCCAGCAGGGAGGGAGCGAGGTAGTCAAGGTCGTCGACTTTGGACTCGCAAAAATGCAGGGTTCCCTCCAGCAGCAGACTGCGCACGGGGTCATTCTGGGGACTCCGGAATATCTCTCCCCAGAAGCCACACTGGGTCGCAGCGATGAGGTCGATGCACGGTCAGACCAGTGGGCTCTGGCGGTGACTGCATACCGTCTGTTGGTTGGCTGCCTGCCGTTTGAGGAAGATGACGTGATTCAGCTTCTGCTGAAGATTCGCATGACGTCGCCCCGACCCCTGCGAACGCTGCTGCCGGATCTCCCCATTTACGCGGAGCAGGCCATCCTGCGCGGGCTCTCGCGCAGAAAAGAAGATCGCTTCCCCGACATTCGTGCGTTCGCGGCGGCGCTAGCCCACCCCCCCGAGGCCTCGCTGCCGGTGGCCTCCACGTCCGTACGCTCGATGAGCGTGCAGGGTACGCCGCGGGGGGCCTTGGGGCCTGAGCCAGAGGAACCGACGCGACCCATGGCGGAAGCGGTGCTTGCGCAGCTACTCGCGCAGGTGCAGGTGGAGTCCAGCGCGGCAAACTCGGTCTCGTACGCAACGGCACAGACGGTTTCGAGTACGCAGCCGAGCGAGCCGGCAGAGCCGGGTCGCGCTCACGCACTGCCGCAGTTCCGACCGCTGGCGACGGCCCCTCGGCGGCCGCGACCGCCCCCCTGGCTGTACCGGCTGGGGACGGTATTCCTTGCCTCGCTTACCTTGCTTTCGGGGGGGGCTAGCGTACCGCTTGGCTGTCAGCACAGCGCCGTTGCGGAGAGCGGCCTGTCCGCCCCGAGCTCCGCCCATGTGACCGGACTGGCTTCCGGCCCGCTGGCGCCGCTCGCGCCCTTGAGCTGGGCCGTTGCGGTGGGCAGCGCACCGAGCAAAGGCTTGACGCCGCACACCCCTGCGGAGCGAGCGACTGGTCGGCACGAGGACTCGCCAGCGCGCGCAAAGACCCCGCGAACACGCACGCTGCCTGCCCCCCGCAAGCTCTCTGCGCCGCCGCTTGCGACGACCGCTGCGCAGAGTCCGGAACCGCAGCCGCCCGAAGCCATGCCGAGCCCCCCCATCGTGCGAGTTCAGCTTCTGGATGATGACGATGAAGCACCGAAGGTATCTCCACAGACTGTGCGACAACCCCCGACGGCAGGGGGCCCGGCGGGGGACTCCGCTGCGCCGTCAACTCCATCGCACAGCCCCGCTCAGGATGTTCGGCCACAGGGGCTGCATCGGCTGAGTGGCAACGAGCCCAGGCTACCGGCGTATGTCCTTTCCGCTTTCCGTGGCGAGCGGCTGACCGCAACGTACAAAGTCTGCGTCTCGGGCAGTGGTCGCGTCGATGCCGTTACACCGATTCACCCCTTGCCGCTCGGGGATGAGACGGTCGTTGCCACCCTCCGCACCTGGCGATACCTACCCACCAGAGCACGCGAGTGCACGACGCTAGAGCTTCCCTTTGAGATCGCCAAGTAGCCCCGGAGTTGGCGAAGAGAGGAGCGGCATTCATAAGACCCCACTGCGCCGACTGAGCGGGCGCGCGCAGCGGCTGACGAGAGCCTCTGTTGCGTCCTCGCCCCCCCCAGGGATGCCCCAATCGCACAGGGCCAACTATTCATCAACCTAACGAATCGTCTTTGGGGAAGTCGCACTTCGTGCTGACCTTCCCTGCGTTCTTTCCGTCGGGCTGCCGCTTTGGACTGGTCGAAGAGAAGCATGTCCGGAAATTGTCCCCGGCGGTGAACGTCAGCGCGAGACGCGGATGAGGATGTCGGTGGCTCTGTCGCCACCAAAGTCCGCGACCTGCTGAACGCGGTCATCAGCGGTCAGGATCCAGCCGCTCAGCTTTGACTCATTCTTCACTCCTATCGTGTCGTGGAAGTGAAGCCGCCGCCTGAAGTGGCCTGGATAGCCGCCATGCCCCAGCCGCTCCGGATCAGGAACTCCGCCTTCCCATCACCGATGAAGTCGCCCACATTGAGAATGGTGTCCGCGGGGGCGAAGTTTCAGCCGCCCATCCACGTTCCGTGTGCGGCTCCGACAGTCGTTGTAAAGCTAGCGCGAAGGGTTCGTCATTCCCTTCCGCTTCGTGCTCGCGCTGCATCCGATCCAGCATCGCTTCCAAGAATCGGCGCGGCGAAAGGACGTGTGATCTGCGACAACGACCGAACTGCTTGCGCACGCTGCACTCGGTGAATCGACGCCCCTTCAGCGGCAGGAATCCCAGCTCGCTGAGGATCGACGCAACCTGCACATGCGTGTGGCCGCGCGAGCGCAGCTCTAGGATCTGCTCCTTCACATCTTCGTCACTGTGCGGTCGAACGTTGACCACACGTCGCTGAATTTGGCTGAGCCGCAGGCGCAGGTTGTAGATGGTGTGCTTCGTCCAGCGCGCCCCTTGCGGTGGCGCACTCCCAGCGGTGTTCAGGCGCCTCGCCATCTCGCTGATACCCATGCCTGCCCCGGCCCACGCTTGCAGTTGCGCGATGATCACTTGCTCCGCTTCGTCATCGACTAGGACCCGCATGCGCGGATTGTCGGGCGCACGGATCACGCGCTTGCCATATGGCTCGTAGATATCGCGCTCCGACAATCGCTCGCGGCAAAACGACGACCTCAACCGGAAAGTGCACCGTGGCGGGAGCCCCTGCGCCCACCTGCTGGGGCCACGCATCCCCCAAGCGCGGTCAGGTCAAACTGCGGGCCTGCGGCGGTACGGGGCGCGTCGGTCTTACGGCTTGATCCAGGCCCGGCCGCTGGCCGCTCGCGCATCCCGCGACAGAAAGGCTTTGCCCCCCCGAAACTCCCACGTGAGCTTGAACTCAGCAGGTTGCGCCGCAATGGTTTCGCGCAGGGCTCTGAGCCGTCCGCCGAGGTCCTGGGGGCCCCTAGCATCTTCAGACTCAGCAGCTCAGCGACTCGGAGTCCGATGACCGTGCTCGGAGCCAAATCTTTTCTGCCAAGGAGCGTTGCCGTTCGTTGCGCCGCCTCCTGAAATCGGCCGGTGGTCAGGTGGGCTTCGGCGAAGCTGGCCAGCAGGCCCAGGGGCCGCTCCCTGGAGTAGTGCTGCACCCTTCTGGATAGCATCGCATAGGCTTGCTCGAACTCGAACAGGCGCTCCTGATACAAGCGGAATGCTGAGTTGAGCGCCGCATCGTGATCCGGATACACGTCCAAAATCTGCCGGTAGCTCTGGAGCGCTGTGCCGAGTCGCCGGTGGCTGTCGGCGCCCGCCGCCTGCTCGCTCTGTGCCTCGAATGCCAGACCCAATGCGTACTGCGTGGAGGCCCAGTCCTGCGGCTGCTGCTCGCGGGTTCGGACCTGCAGCGCCAAGCGAAAGGTGGCCACCGCCTCAGAAAGAAGCTGCTGGCTCTCGGCGCCGACGGCCCGTTCCCCCTGCGCCTGGAGCGCGACTCCCAGGCTGTTCTGCGTCCGGACCCAGTCTTGCGCCTGCTGCTCACGGGTGTACACCTGCAACGCTAAGCGACGGCGGCAACGGCCTGGCCTAGCTCCTCCGCGATTCGCTCTGGGCCTACCCGGATAGCCAGCTCAAGATGCGACCAGGCAAGCTCACTCTGAAGCCTCGCCCATTCCTGCGGGTCTTTGCCTCGCGAGAGGTGTGCGAGCGCCTTTTTGTAGGCGATGGCCGCCACTTCCCAAGCCTCGTGTTGATAGGCAGCATCGCCAGCCAGCCGGTACTGCTTCACGATGAGCGCGCGGGTTTCCACGAGCGGCTTCTGCGCTTGCTCCAGCGGCTTCTCTCGTTGCTCCGCCCGCCGAACGTCTTGCTCCGCGGCTCACAAGGCCAGTTTCTTTGCTGCGGCGTAGTCTCCCTCTGCATACAGGGCCAGGGCCCGCAGGTACCGTCCGCGGTTCGGTTCTGCTTTGATGTCCTGGAGCCAGAGGCTTAGTCGTTCACGGGCTTGCGCCTCCGTCAGTTGCACGCGGCGCCGGCGGGCCCACGCTGGCAGTTCCCGCGGCATGTCCACGGGTTCCGGCTGCTGGCGAGGATCGAGCACGGGCTTGGGACGATTGGCCACCCCGGCGATGGCCCCGGCCACGCAGTCCTGGTTGCTGTCGGAACGAGTCTCACCGGGAATAAGGCGTACCTGCAGGCCGGGCCCGCGGGCATCGTCTGGCGGCACGATGGCTTCGCCGTTCGTGGGGGAGTAGATGCAGAAGCCCAGCTTGTGGATGTCCAGCTTCTTGCGGCTCCCCGGAAGGCTGGAAGCGGGTATGGACAACACGAAGCTGCCGCGGCGGTCGCTGTGAGTTGGGTTGATGCCATCGATCGAAATGCTGACTTGGGGCACCGGAATAGCGCCTGTCGCCCCCAGCAACACCCTACCGCTCAGGCTCGCGGCGTGAAGCGGACTCCCGTAAAGACACATCCATGCACCCAGGACCCGCACGGTTGCCCTGAACATACGAAGCGCTAATAGCAACCCGCCCCCTCTGAACGCAGTGTTGCAGCGCCCCTAGAGCGCATTGCGCTTCCTTGCTGGGTTGCCTTCGCTCATTCGCAGTCCTCCACACGCGCCAGGAACGAGGATGCGACATCTCACGCGGTCTGATGTCGGCCTATGCGGTCCCCAGATTCAGCGACGCGCCCCAGGTAGGCCAGCCCTGGCTTGCCGAGGTGAAGTACGCTGACCCCTGTAGGGGAATCCAGTCGTGCCAGTTCCCAGTGCTTCGCAACAGCCTGCAAGTCGCAGCGTTGCTGTGCTCATTGGAATCAAGGAATACCGCAACGGAATCCCACCGCTTCGCAACGCGGTGCCGGATGTGCATACCGTTGCTCCAGTTCTTCGCGAGGAACATGGCTATCAGACGCATATGCTCTTAGATGAGCAGGCAAGCCTCTCTGGATTGTGGGCACTCTTTTCGCAGCTCCCGGTGGATCTGCCGTCTACTTGCAGAGGATAAGGCGCCACATGATACTGGGATTGGCTTAAGATACTGAGATTAGCTTAAGGAGAAAACATGAGAACTTATCTGCTTAGCTTGGCTGCTTTGATGTGGGTGGGCTGCCCGGTGCCAGACGACGGATGCAGGGATGACCCCTCCGTGTGTGGCCCAGGGACGGTCTGCGACCCCGCCAGCAACCGATGCGGCGTCCTCTCGATGGACATGGCTTCGAGCGATGCCACAGGGGCGGCGACCGATATGACGTCGTCGACCGACATGACCCTGATGGCCTGGATTCCCCAGGCCAGCGGCACGACAAGCTCCCTA
>DAORCZ010000466.1:0-6616 GCA_035345735.1 Pseudomonadota bacterium
CATGCCCGTCGGCATGTGACCCCCGGCGTCACTCTAGCGATCAACGACGCAGACGAGGCTGGATGGGCAAAGGGATGGGGTCACGAATTGAGGGGACGCTGACCTAGTCGTCGCGGCGCGGTGGCAGGGCGCGGCGGCCGGCGGCGGCGAGTTCGCGGCGGCTGGGGTGCCGGCGGCGATGGGCATCGCGGGCGCTCTCGCCGACGAGGCGCGTCTCGATTTGGACACCGCCCATAACGGCCAGACCATGGACGCGCAGGATCGGACGCTCGGGATCGGGCTCGATCGGCGCGCGGTCGCTGTGTTCGAAGCCGCCCATGATCGCGCTGCCGTCCATCTCCACCGCGAGGTGTGGCGGCACGATGATGTTGACGCCACCCATCACCGCGGTGATGTGGATCTCGGTGACGCCGGGCGAGAGCGCGGCCTCGCGAAAGTCGAGCTCAGCCCCGCCCATGATGGCGACGATGCGCAGCTTGCGGGCCGGTGTCCACTGCCCAGTCCGCGATGTGCCGCCCATGACCAGCAGGATGCGCTGATGGTCGCGCACGGACAGCGGCGCCGCTGGGCTCGGGTGGGTAAGCGCGGTGGTGGTCGGGCTCTCGGTCGGCTGCAGGTCGGCAGTCAGCGCCGCAAGCTCGTCGGGCGAGTTGGTGCGATGGGCGATGCTCAGCCGCCGCTCGAACTCGTCCATTTCTAGCTCGTCGTGAGCGAAGGCGTCGGTCAGGCGGGCGATGCTGCGCTCGCGGGCATCGCGGACCGATACCAGGGCGGTCGCAGGGGTCGCAGTCTTCGTCGGAGCCATGCCGCCCGGTATATCACGAGAGTCGTGCGCCCCGTCCCCTCCGCCCAGCGGCCTTCCGCACGCCATAGATCCCGCCCCGCCGTAGCGACGACTGTGGCACGCTGCCAGAGGCGACATCGACCGCAACCATCACAAGGAGCCTATGAGATGCAGCAGCGAAAACTAGGTCGCACCGGCCTCACGGTGTCGGCGCTGGGTCTGGGATGCATGGGAATGTCCGAGTTCTATGCCGGGCGCGACGACCAAGAGTCCGAGGCGACGCTGCTTCGCGCGCTAGAGCTGGGCATCAACTTCTGGGACACCGCCGATATGTACGGCCCGTACACCAACGAAGAGCTGGTCGGCCGCATGCTGCGCGGACGGCGCGAGCAGGTGACGCTGGCCACCAAGTTCGGCATCGTTCGCGATCCGCAGAACGCCGGGGCGCGCGGTGTGAACGGCCGGCCGGAATACGTGCGCAGCTCCTGCGAGGGAAGCCTGCGTCGGCTGGGGGTCGATTACATCGACCTTTACTACCAGCACCGCGTCGATCCCAACACGCCGATCGAAGACACGGTGGGGGCACTGGCTGAGCTCGTGCAGGCCGGCAAGATTCGCTACATCGGCCTGTCGGAAGCCAGCCCTGAGACGCTGCGCCGCGCCGTCAAAGTCCACCCCATCGCTGCACTGCAGACCGAGTACTCGCTGTGGACCCGCGATCCGGAAGACGAGGTGCTGGCCACCTGCCGCGAGCTGGGCATCGGCTTCGTCGCCTACAGCCCGCTGGGCCGCGGCTTCCTAAGTGGTCAGTTCCAGCGACCCGAAGACATTCCCGAGGGGGATTACCGCCGAAACTCGCCGCGCTTTATGGGCGAAAATTTCGACAAGAATCTGCAACTTGTTGAAAAAGTCCGCACGATTGCTGCGGAGAAAAACGCCACGCCGTCGCAGCTGGCGCTGGCCTGGGTGCTGGCCCAGGGCGATGACATCGTGCCGATTCCGGGCACCAAGCGCCGCCGCTACCTGGAAGAAAACGCCGGGGCGCTATCGATTACGCTGTCGGCCGATGACCTGCGCCGCATCGACGAGGTCGCCCCCAAGGGAGCCGCCGCCGGGGCGCGTTACCCGACCCAGGTCATGGGCCTCCTGCGCCGCTAGAGCCGGGTTCCTCAGCGCGGAAAACGCAGCAGGGTGCCGCCCTGCACCACCACCCAGATGAAGCGGCCAACGCCCCACAGCTTGAGGGCAGTGCCGCTGACCCCGCTGGGAACCGGGACGCTATTCCAGCGCCCGCCGTCCCAGCGCACGACGCTGGCCGCGCTGCCCACGCCCCAGACTTCATTGAGGCTGGCGGCCCACAGGTCGTAGCCGCTGGCCAAGCTGGGCAGGCCGTTGCCGCCCCCGCCCCACGTCGAGCCGTTGTAGTGCGGCAGGACGCCGTTGCCGCCGAAGCCCCAGACGTCGGAAGCGCTCGTGCCAGAAAGCGAAAGGATCGGCAGCCCAAAGCTGGGACTGGGCAGCGTGCGAGTCCAGGCGCTGCCGGTCCAGTGCAACACCACGCCGTTGATTCCCGCCGCCCAGACATCGTTGCTGGCCACCCCCCAGACCGCCGCGAGGCGCGTCGTGATGTTGGTATTGGTGGCCGTGCTGCTGCTGCCGTTCCAGCGCAGCGCGGTGCCGCCTTCCCCGACCAACCATACGTCGCTCGGACCCATGCCAAAGACGCTCACCAGTTCGGGGGTGCCGGCGAGGGTGGTGCGGCTCCAGCTATTGCCGTTCCAACGCTCGAACCCGCCTGGTGGCCCCACCGCGAAGATGTTGTCCGGGCCGCTGCCCCACAGATCGTTGTAGGGCCCCGGGGTCGCTGCCACCGCCTGCCAGCCGCTGCCGCTGTCGTCCCAGTGCAGCATCGGTGTGCCGGCCCCCGCCACCCAGACATCCGTCGGGCTAGACCCCCAGACCGCGCGCAGATCGACCCCTGGCAGACGGCACCACAGGGCGGGCAAGGCACTGAGGCCGACCTCGACGACGGTGGGTCGCAGACTGCCTGAGGCGAAGCTCAGCTGCACCTTGCCCTCGGCCAGCTGGCAATCGGGGCTGACCATCGCCGCGACGGTTAGATCCACCGTGCCGCTGGTCCCGGGCGGCAGGTTGACGACGAACTGTTGCAGCGTCCGCGCCACCGTCTGCGCCGGCCCCAGCGACTGGCCATCGACGCTGGCCGAGACCTGCAGGCTTCGCACCTCGGGATCCAGCCCGCTGATGTTGACCACGATGTCGTCGTTGCTGCAGCCCGCGCCTGAAAAGCCAAGCAGCAGGGCCAGCCAGACCGCCAGCCTGCGGCGCCCTCGCGCCCGCTCGTCGGGACCTGCCGCCTGCAGCACCGCCTCCGTGACCTGCCCCGCCGTGCGCGATGCCCCCTGTGTCTCACCCGCTCGGACTCGCATCCCTGCCTGCTCCTTCCGTCTGCCTGCCCGCTGCCTGCCATCTGCCAGGTCGACGCGCCTCAATAGCGAACCGAGAGCCCAAAGCGAATCCGCTCCGCCTGTTCCTCCGACGGCGACCGCGGCCACGTCCCGACCACGACGCCGACCACCACGCCCCCCACCACCGCCGCGCCCAGCACCGTCCAAAACCACCATAAATAGTCCATTACGACGGCATGTATGCATCGTCGTACATATCTTGACAATTCACACCCACGAACAATGTCAGCGAGTGTATGCGAGGCAGGAATCAACAACCACATTGAGCGATTATTTATATCGCCATACGATCATGCAGTGGAACTCCGTCGCAAGGTGGTGGGCTATTGCCGGGTGAGCACCGATCAGCAGGCCGGGGGCGGCATCAGCCTGGATGCGCAGCGCCAGCAGATCGTGAACTACTGCAACCTGCACGACCTTGAACTGGTCGAAGTGGTCGTCGATGGTGGCCAGTCCGGCAAGGATCTCGATCGCCCCGGCTTTCAGCGCGTGCTTTCGCTGTTGGAAGCCGGCAAGGCGTATGGCTTGGTGATCGCCAAGCTCGATCGCCTGAGCCGTTCGATCATTGATATCTGCAAATTGGTTGATCAATATTTTGCCAATCAGAAATACGCACTATTATCGGTCAGCGAGAACATTGACACCAAATCACCGACTGGGCGATTGCATCTGTACTTAATTTCTGTATTTGCACAAATTGAGCGGGAGTCGATTGTCGAACGAGTGACCACTGCGATACGCCATTATCAGGCGCAAGGTGGCAAGGTCGGCTGCGCGCCCTATGGCTGGCGCTACTCCGACCGGCTGGATGCACGCGGCAAGCGCATCCTGGAAGAACACCCGCAGCAGCAGGCGGCGATCGTGCGCATGTGCGAGCTACACGACGGGGGCAAGAACCTGCGCCAAATCATCGAAACCCTGACCGCCGAGGGGTACCCGCCGCAGCGCGCCGGTACCTGGAGCATTAACTCGGCCTGGCGAATCCTCACTCGCTGCGGCAAGCACATCCCGCGCGAGCGCCCGCACATCGAAAACCGCCGCAACGCCGCCGGGCTAAGTCAGCGCGCGATGGAGCTTCGCGCCGATGGAAAGAGCTATCGCGAGATCGCCCGCGAGCTAAACCGGCAAGGCCTGCGCTTAGAGCACCGCGACAAAGGCTGGCAAGCCAGCAGCGTCGCCGACTTGATCGATCGCACCGCAACCCGCGATGCGAAGACCGCGTACGGCCTGGCCTGTCAGCTGCGGATGCAGGGCCACTCGCTGCGCGAGATCGGAAGGATGTTGCTCGCTGAAGGACACCGCCCGACGCGCGGCGAGTATTGGCACGCAGCGACGGTGCGAAACCTGCTGCTGAGCAAAGGAGACACCCGTCCCGCAGCGGAGCGCGGACGGATCTAGCAGGTCTTCCGGCCGGGCGCAGCGTCGCGTCGATAGGTGCCCCAAGCTGGGGCACGACCCCACACGCAACGATCCTCACGATCGGGGCGGTGCGCCGTGCGGCTCCATCTGGCCCCCTCCTATTGATACGATGGTCGGAGGGGGCAGACATGGCGAACGAGGATCCGCTGTACACCGCGAAGCGAATTGCTGAGCTGGAGAGCCAGGTCCAAGCGCTGCAGCAGCAAGCGGAGAGTGCGTCCCTGGCGCACTCGCTTCTGCAAGCGGCGCTGGATGCAACGGTCGATGGCCTCTTGATCGTGAATCGCGAAGGCCGTGTCGAGAGCTGCAACCGGCGCTTCATCGAGCTCTGGCGCATTCCCCCCGAGCTCGTGGCATCGCGCGATGACAACAAGCTCATCGGCCATGTCCTCGACCAGCTCGCAAATCCCGAGGCCTTCATCGAAAAGGTGAAGAGCCTCTATGCTTCGCCGCTCGCCGAGAGCTTCGACGTGCTGGAGTTCAAGGACGGTCGCGTCTTCGATCGCCACTCACGGCCGCAGCTGATGAACGGTGAGGCGGTCGGGCGGGTGTGGAGCTTCCATGACGCCAGCGATCGTCGACGCGCCGCCGAGGAAGCCAGCCGCAACCGGGCGCAGGCCGAGCTCTTGGCCGCACAAGCCGCCGCCCTGGCTGAGCTGTCCACCCCGCTGATCCCGATCCGCGAGGAAGTGATGGTGATGCCGCTTGTCGGCGCCATCGACAACACACGCAGCGGTCGCATTCTCGAAGCCCTGCTGGAAGGCGTCAGCCGCAGCCGTTCGCGCTTCGCCATCATCGATATCACCGGCGTCAACGTCGTCGACACCCACGTCGCCGCCGCCCTGGTACGGGCTGCCCAAGCCGTCAAGCTGCTGGGCGCGCAGGTGATCCTGACCGGCATCCGCGCCGAAGTCGCCCAGACCCTAATTGGCCTCGGCACCGACCTGCGCGGCCTGGTGACGCGCAGCACCCTGCAGTCAGGCATCGCCTACGCCCTCGCCAGCCTGAACGCGAACTGATCCCAGCTGTCGCCGATTGGGCGCGGTCGTCAGCCGAGATCGGGCGGAGGCGGTGAAGCGCAGGACACCGACCGACGCAGGGCGCTAGATTCGCTAGTGACTGCCAACGACTTCAGCGGCGGTCTTGGCCGTGGCAGCGCGGGCGATCCAGACATTGAGCAGCGACTCGTCCTGGCAGGAAATGATGCGCTCGCGCAGTGGGCCATCGACGGGGATATTGCGAGCCGCAAGAAAGCTCAGCAGGCTCTTGGCCATCCCGGTCGCCATTCCTTTTTTCGATTCCTTTTTCGATTCCTTCTTCATAGCCGGCGCGGAGCCACGGAAAATCGCGAATGGGGTCGAGCATGTAGTGTCTCCTTTCGACGACGGTTCGGACTATGGCGCGAACCTGCTCTTGCGACAAGTGAAGCGTGGCGAAGGTCGCCGCCTGGTCCATCATCAGCTTGCGCTGCGCATCGCTGACCGGGCGCGTCACACGGAAGAAGGAATAGGCGGGGTCGTCATCCCCGCTGAGGTCGATAATGCGCTCGAGCACCCTCGAAAGAAGCGCGGCACGATCCCCATCGATGGGCTTCATCGCCGGAACCAGAGGCAAGAGCTGAGCAATGTCCAGCGAGAGTGCCGACTCGGCTGGCTCGTCGTAGATGGGACGCACATCGACGAGGTGGTAGCAGAACCGTTGGCCGTAGCAGCCGAACACGTACTCTACGGGGATGACGGCCTGCGGCGTGGCCTCTCTATAGACTCGCGTGCCAAGCGTCGCTAGCGCTCAGCCACTGCAGCCCGAAGCTCCGCCATCCCAATCTCGCGATACCGCTCCCACATCACTGCCTTGCACGGCTGCGGCAGGAACGTCACGCCGCGCGCATCCACATCCCAAACCATCACAAACCACGCCGGCCGCCCCC
>DAORCZ010000467.1:0-6616 GCA_035345735.1 Pseudomonadota bacterium
CGACTCATCGAGCATGATGATGTCGCTGGCGGGAAGCTCGGGCAGCGACACCTCGCGGCGGACGCGATACGAAAGCGGCGTTGCGGCGGCGATGGGCTTGGCGGGATGTAGCGGGGCGGCTGCCGTCGGGCCGCTGGCCTTGGCGGGCATCGGCGACACGGCATGCGCGGCGGAGGCATTGGCCCGCACAGGACCGGACACGGCGGCGGCATCGAGCTTGGGCACTGGCCCGGTCGACTTCACCGGAGCAAGCCCGCTTCCCGAGTGACTCGCGGCGGCGACAAGCTCGGCCAGGCTGGCGCCGTCTTCGTCTTCTTCCGACAGCGGCTCGGGATCGACCTCGATGGCGGCCTCGGATTTTTCTGGCCGACCGGGGGGCGGACTCGGGGCTTCGATGAGCTCAGAATCGGGCAGCCAGGCGACGCCATAGAACGCCTCCAGGCCCAGGCGCAGGGTGCTGAGGTGAACCAGGAAGCGCCGCACCTCGCTGACCCCGGCGGCGGTCAGGGCGGGCCATAGCGGCGTGATGTCGTCCGTCGGATCGACCATCGCCAGACCGGCGCGTCGACCATCGGTCGAGCGCTCAAGCGGCATCATGCCCAGGCGCTGTGCGGTCTTGGCCGGCACGGCCTTTAGAAGCTCGGGCGGCACCGACACGGCCTGCAGCTGATCGGCGGCCAGCACGGGCACACGGACTTCCTGCCGCAGGGCGCGAAACAACACGTCCGCCGTCACCGCTTCGTCGTGGGTGAGGGCATGCCACAGCGGCCGTCCGCGCTTCTGGGCCTCGCTGCGAAGCTGAGCCAGCTTCGCTGACTCGACAAGGTGAGCAGACTGCAGGATGTCACCCAGATCTAGGACGTCCTTACTGCGCGGGCCGTTGCTCAAGAACATGCCTCCCTAAAGAGAGCGTATCCGGCTTCAACTGCTAAGTAAACGCTGCCGCGCGACGCCGAGCGGGCTTGCGTCCGTCGTGTGGAAGACGCCCACGTCTGCCGCCTGCGGGCTGGCTAGTGGATCAGCAGCCAGCGCTTGCCCGGGGCCAGCTCCAAGTGAAAGTGGTTCTTGTGCGGCGGGTCGTAGTTGGGGGTGAGCACGACGGTAAACAGACGCTGGTCCACCAGGTCGCACAGCAGGCGGCGCAGGCTCAGCGCGGCGGGCGTGGCGGGACGCGGGGCGGCTCCCGGACCGCAGGTCTTGGCATCGATGGCACCGTGAAAGTCGCGGTCGACGTCGAGCACGCTGCCATCCGCCAGCAGGAAGCGCCCGGTGTCGATGGCCAAGCCACCCAGGTGACGCGTCGCCGGCTTACTGCGGGGCCAGCTTGGCGGCGGTAGGCGATACATCGAAAAGTGACGGACCTCGACGACGCTATGGCGTTTGAGGATCTCGGTGCTGTCAAAGAGAGACAGGACCACGCGACAGTCGATGATCTCGTGCGGGCTCTGGGCGCGCTGCTCGTCCGTTCCTTCGCCCCGGAAGTAGATGCCGTTTAGCGGGCCCTGTAGGCGCACGGGCGCCAGCACACCCAGCGCCCGCTCGCGTCGGAAGTGCACGCGGCGACGTTTGAGTTCCGCCTCGCAGGCCGGGCGCGATAGCTGTGCGTAGCGATACGCCGGGGTTTCTTCGATGTCGGCGGGGGCGATGAAGTAGGGGGGCAGAGAGCGCTGCAGCGTCGCAGCCTGCCGCGCCGACCATGACGGGGGGGCAGCCGGCACCGCTTTTGTCGGGGCAGCTTTTGTCGGGGCAGCTTTTGTCGGGGCAGCTTTTGTCGGGGCAGCTTTGGCCGGCGAAGGCTTGGCCGGCGCGGATTCCGCGGGCCTTGCCCCTAGCACGATCAACAGGATGACAAAGAAGAGAGGCGTAGCTCTGTTAGCGTAACAGCTTCATTTCGCGAACACGCGTACGAACGCATATCAGCCGAGGGGCCTGCGAGCGTGAACGGATGAGCCGAGCGATGCGAAGACCGGCGTCTTGGAAGAGGTGACTAGCGAGGCGGGGGAAGAGGGGCGATCGGGCGCTCTTGGCGACGGGGGCGTCGCCGGGGCAGGGGCTACAGGCCGACGTGGAAGCGGATGCCGCCCTTGAGCATCAGGTGCCAGCCCTGGGTCTTGGTGGCCTGCGTCATACCGGTCTGGGTGACCGGCACGTCTTCGGCTCCGGCGAACATGTAGTGGTAGCCAACCGTGCCCATGACCTGCAGACCCAGGAAGCGGTTCAGCATGTACTCGGCGCCGACCTGGCCTTCAGCGGTCAGGCCCACCGTCGAGATCTGGCGAGTATCAATGGGCCAGTGCGGGGTGTACGGGAAGCCAAAGACCAAGCCGCCGTAGACGCCGAGCAGCGCCTTCCACGAACCCGAGCCGAGATCGAGATCCCAGCCAATCATCGGCTGCAGCGTCGAGCCCGAGAAACCCTGGCCGGTGAGGAACTGATCGAACTGCAGGTACAGATCGGTGTAGAGCACCTCGATGCCGAGACGCGCACCCACCAAGCCACCACTCTGATCGTAGAAGAAGTCATTGCCGCGCGAGCCATCTGGCTTCTGCGTGATGAGCACCTGATCGGGTCGCGGCTCGGTGCCGTACAGGCCGCCGACGTAGCCGTCGAGATAGACCTCGAACAGCTTGGCCTCCGCGGTCGAGCTGGCGAGCAGCAGGCCCAGGCCACAGGCGACTGGCGCCAAGCGATGCAGACCAAGGCGGGATAGCGCGACGGAATGACCCGAGGATTCAGGATTTTTTTGCGGTGGGCTCATGGGCGTCATGATAGCAAATCGTCCCATGGTTAGACCGCAGATAGTCATCACCGGGTGCGGAGTCATCAACGCGCTTGCGGTGAACGCCGAGGGGTTCTGGGCCGCTCTGCGGTCGGGACGCAGCGGCATGGGAGACGCGGCGGCCACACCCGGGCCCGGGCCAGCTGGCGAGTCGGCTCGCCTGGCGGCCTTGTTTGCGAATGCTCACCCGGTCGGGGCTGGCGAGCCCGGGACGGGGACGGAGCGCTTTTTCCGTGTCGCTGACTTTGGCGCTGCAGCGGCGATCGATGCCAATCGTCGACGTCGCATGCCGCGCCTGGCTCAGCTGGCCATCGTGGCTGCGCAGCAGGCCGTGGGCGGCGCGGGTGGCCCGGCGCTCTTGCAGCAAGCGCTGCAGGGACTGACGGGCTTCTATGGGGCGGAGCGGGTTGGGGTCTCGTTTGGCACGGCGCTCGGGGCGCTCGATCTGACCGTTGAGTTTATGGCGCAGTACATCACAGACGGTCTGGCTGCCGCGTCACCGGCGACCTTCCCGTACACCGTACTCAACACCCCGGCGGCCCTCATCGCGATGGAGCTTGGGCTGCGCGGACCGAATGTGACCGTGAACCATCGCGACCTTTCAGCCGCTGAGGCCATCGCGAGTGCTTGCGACCTTCTGCGCTGTGGCCGCGTGGATGCGGTGCTGGCGGGCGGTGCCGATGAGCTGAGTCAGTCGCTCGTGCATGCGTATCGAGCGCTGTCGGTCCTGGCCTGCGATGCGACCGGTCGTGTGGCCGACGCTGCCCGGGGGGAAACGCCGTGCCCTGGTCCCTATGATCGCCGTCGTCGTGGCCTCTGTCCTGGCGAAGGGGCGACGCTTTTCCTGCTGGAACGAGCGGAAGATGCCCAGCGTCGCGGAGCGCGAGTCTGGGGGCATATCGCTGGCTACGGACGCGGTGGCGACGCCCGCTCGCGCGTTGGCTGGCGCGGGGCCGAGGGGGGGGCGCACGCCGATCACCACGACCACGGGGCAGTGCAGGCGGTACGAGGGGCTATCGACATGGCGGCGCTGTCGCCGGCTGCGATCTCAGGGATCTGCGGCGGTGGCAACGGCACGCAGCTGGAACAGCTAGAGACGGGCGTGCTGCGGACCGCGCTGGGGGGCGCCGCTGAGCAGGTGGCCGTGAGCTCGCTGCTGGGGCGGACGGGGGAGTGGCCGGCGTCGGTGGCCGCCCGCGTAGCACAGGCCCTGTTCATGCTCTCGGAGCAGGCTGTGCCGGCCTGCGCCTGTGACGAGCCCGACGAGCGCGGGGCGCTGCCTGGCCTGCAGCAGGGGATCGCCGCTCAGCCGGCGACGGTACGCAGCGTGCTGGTGCCTTGCTTCGCGCAGGGCGGGGGCAACCTGGCGCTGCTGCTTACGCCGGAGTAGCTCGCCGCTCGCGCAGGGTGTACAGGGCATACGCGACGGCGTAGGCCCCGATGACATCGATGGTGTAGTGCAGGTGCGAAAGAAAGACGCTGGCGACGACCACCAGGTGCCCAATCAGCATCGGCCAGCGCAGCCGACGGTACGGCCAGACGTAAAGCAGAAGCAGGAACGTTGCCGCGGTATGGCCCGAGAAGAACAGATCCTTGCTCATGTACAGGTGAGCCGCGTCGCGCAGCAGCAGCCCAAGCGGGCTGCAGAGATCCCAGAGGGCGGCCCAGTAGGCCTGCCGACCCTGCGGACCGGCAAACAGGTTGGCGTGGACATCGTCGCCGCGAACCGGCCCTAGCCCTGTCGCTGCGATGCACAGGCCGCGCGCGATCGAAAGCAGGCCGGCGGTGACGTTGTAGCGACAGAAACGAGCCGGTGCGACGGCGAGCAGGCCCAGGCTGAGCGGCAGATAGGCGACAGCCAAGATGTAGTGGTTGTAGCGATCGACCCAGGCGACATAGGGCAGGCGATCGATGACCAGATCAGGCAGGTGCGGGGCGGCTCGTCCTTCGGCGTAGAGAGCCAGCGCCATCATGACGACCCAGCCCAGGTAACGCACCGAGAGCGCAACGATCAGCGTCGGCACGAGGCGGCGCATGGCCTGGGGCCAGGGAGCGGCGGAGGTTTCCGCGGGCGCCGGACGGCTTCCGATCATCGTCACTAGCTAGCACAGATTGGGGGGCAGCGTGTCCGCAAGCGCGTGGACCGCGCGACGGCGGCGCGACCTATGAAAACCACAGGCTGGCGAGCGAGACAAAGGAGCCGCTTTCGGCATCGCACTGGGCATAGCAGCGCAGCTTGCCGGCGCTGGGGCGGGCGGCCGACAGGAAGAGATAGATCGTCCCGAGGCCATAGATGTGGCGGCGATCGCGCTCACGACGGATCTCGTTGAGGAAACCGACCGCATCGCCGTGCAGCACTGGCTTGAGCGTCTCTTGATCGCGGCGCTCCAGCGAGTCGCGATCGCTTTCGGTCACGGGCTCGGCATCGCCAAAGCGAGGGCCGACGTGGGCGAGATCGCTGCCCGCCACCCACAGGACGGTCGCGCCGCTTGCCTGGCGTTCGCCGACCCGGCGCTGTAGCGCGATGACGAACTCATCGAAGATCGCCGTCGTCTGCTGCGGCTGCAGTTTGCCGTCGCGACTGGGGGGATTGGCGGCCAAGTCGTGCAGCGAACCGCAGAGTACGGGCAGGATGACCGGCTCGGCGTTGTCAGGCAGGCCGGTCGGTAGGCCATGCGCGGCACGCCAGTTGAGGATGTAGCGCAGCAGCAGCACCTGCATCTCCAGGCTGTGCTCGCCGCGATGGTGCGCTTCGTCGCGGGTCAGAAGCTCGCCCAGCTCGGGGGCGCGCTCGGCGAGATCGCTCACCAAGCTGTCGACCAGAGCGGCGTCGGTCTTGAGCTTGCCGAGCGGGGTCTCGAAGTCCTTGCGGGTCAGCGTGACCAGGGCATCGTGCGCTGCATGATCGCAGCCCAATAGAACAATCAGCGAGGGCAGCCGCGGCGTGTCGAGGAGTGCCCGATAGCTCCAAGCGTAGGCCGGGCCGGCCCGCGACAGATCCACAGTTGGAGCGACGATCGCACGCGGCAGTGGCTGGCTGCTGGCCTGTGCCTGCCCCTCGGCCGACAGCGTGGGGAGCGCGGGTCCGTGCGGCGGGCCGAAGCACTGGGCAAGGGCCGCCTCCAGGTCGGGCGGGGCAGGGTAGTGGCGTCCGGCGAACAGCGGGGGGCGCGTCGGCAGCCCGGCAAACTCGGCGAACAGCCGTGCGCAGTGCAGGCGAAAGCGCGTCGAGTCGAGCAGCAGCGCATCATCGAGCCGCTGCAACAGGCCGTTGAGTGCATCCAAGCTGAGCGGCGATCGGTACTGCTTGCTGAAGTCGGCACAGATCTGCTCGCGCGTGCGCGTGCCATCGCAGAGCTCGATCACCGCGGCGCCCAGCGGAGGCAGCTTGACCGTGGAGGGCGCGATGCCGGAGGGATCCGACAGCACCAGCACCTTGGACAGTGCGCCGTTGCCATCGCGCAGATCCATCGGATAGGCGTCAAGCGGCCGCAGCATCGGATACTGCTCGCTGGGATCGGGGCCGTCGCCTTCGCTCGCTGCATCGCTCTCGACATCGCTCGCGCTGGGCGGGGCGGCTGGGGGCGCGGACGTGGGGCCAGGATCGGCCGCGCTCGTCTCTGGCTCATCCGGCGGACTGAGCGTCACGGCCTGCGGCGAGGGCTCGGCGGTGGGCTCGGCGCTAGCGGGCGGAGCAATTGCCAGTTCGGGGGCGGGCGGGACGTGCGGCTCGGCGCCTGGGGGGGCGGCTTCGGCGTCAGGGTTCTGGATCGGCATGGTGGTTAGTATACGAAAACATTCACAGGCCGCGGCGGGCCTGCCTCGCGCGCGGTGACT
>DAORCZ010000468.1:0-6604 GCA_035345735.1 Pseudomonadota bacterium
GGCTTTTGACGTCGGCGGGGGGGCGGGCGGACGAGGGGATGTGGCCGCTGCATGGGCTGCCGCGGGCGGTGCTCAAGGAGCGCTATGGCTTTGAGCCGAGCAGCGAGTGGGTGACGCGCATGCAGCACGCGGCGGTGCGCTTTGCCGACGGGGGCTCGGGGGCGTTCGTCAGCCAGAGTGGGCTTGTGCTGACCAACCACCACGTGGCGCGCGGCTTCGTCTACAAGCTGTCGACGGCCAAGCGCGACCTCCTGCGCGATGGTTTTTATGCGGCGACGGGGGCGGCTGAGCTGCCTTGCCCGGACGCGGAAATCTCGGTCCTGGACTCGTACAGCGACGTCAGCGAGCGGGTGCGCGGCGCGGGGGCGGGCGAGGCGGCGGGTGGTTCGGCGGGCGGGGCGGGGCTGGTGGCGCACGCGCAGCGCAAGCAGGTCATCGCCAGCCTGGAAAAAGAGTGCAGCGAGGGCAGCGGAATGCGCTGCGAAGTGGTGACGCTGTACGGTGGGGGGCAGTACTGGCTGTATCGCTACCGGCGCTACAGCGATGTCCGGTTGGTGTTCGCGCCCGAAGAACAGGCGGCGGCATTCGGCGACGAATACGACAACTTCACCTATCCGCGCTACGCGCTCGATTTTGCGCTCTTGCGGGTCTACGAAAACGGCAAGCCGCTGTCGACGCCGGGGGCGCTGCACCTGCGCTCACAACCGGCGCAGCCGGGCGAGCTTCTGCTGGTGCCGGGGCACCCGGCCTCGACGAACCGCGGGCTGACGCTGGCCCAGCTGCGCTATCACCGCGAGGTCTTAAATCCGCTGTCCTTGACCATCCTAGAGGCCCGGCTGGCGGCGCTTTCGCGCTACGCGGCGGCGGGGGCGGAGCAGGCGCGACGCTCGTCGGCGCTGCGCTCGCAGCTAGAGAATCAGTTGAAGCGGCTACGCGGGCAGCAGGCGGGGCTGCAAGATCCGGCGGTGCTGGCCCGCAAAGAACAGGAAGAGGGGCAGCTGCTTTCGGCGCTGCGTACCCGGCCCGAGTCCATCGGGGGAGCGGGGGGAGACGGCCATCCCATCGCTCGCATCGAGCGCGCCTATGCCAGCCTGCCGGCGCAGGCCCGACGGCTGAGCTATGGCACGCTGTCGCCGTCGCGGCTGGCCTCGCTGGCGCTGTCGCTACTGCGCTATTCAGTCGAGACCGAGAAGCCCAATGGGGTGCGCTACGAGGAGTTTCGTGACTCGCGCCTGCCGTCGCTGCGAGCGCAGATTTTGTCGCCGGCGCCGATCTATCCCGACCTGGAAGAGGCGGTGCTGGCCGACTGGCTGACGCAGCAGGAGCGGGCGCTGGGGGCGAAGGATCCGTTGGTACAGGCGCTCTTGGGGGGACGCTCGCCGGCGGAGGTGGCGCGTCAGGTGGTGGGCGGCACGGCGCTTTTGCAGGTGGCGGCGCGCAAGGCGCTTCTCGACGGAGGAAAAGCCGCGCTGGCCCAAAGTCGGGATCCGCTGATTGCACTTCTGCGCCGCGCCGACCCCCAGCTTCGCGAGCTGCGCGCGTACTACGACGAGCAGGTGCAGGCCATCGAGGTGCCGGCGCAAGCGCAGATCGCGGAGGCGCGTTTCCTGGCCATGGGCAAGAGCGTGTACCCCGACGCGACGTTCACGCTGCGTCTGAGCTTTGGTCAGCCGCTCGGCTACGAAAAAAACACGACGCTGGTGCCGTATCAGACGCTGTTTTATGGCCTGTTCGAGCGGGCGCTGGCCTTCGGACAGAAGCCGCCGTTTCAGCTGGCGCCGCGCATCGCGCAGGCCATGGCGCGGGGCAGCATCGATCCGACGACGCCGCTCAACTTCGTCTATACCGCCGACACGATCGGGGGCAACTCGGGCAGTCCGGTGGTCGATCGGCACGGCGCGGTGGTCGGTCTGAACTTCGACAGCAACATCGAGAAGCTGCCGAACCGCTACTACTACGTGCCGGAAGAGGCGGGGAGTCGCGCCGTGGCGGTGCACAGCGTCGCCATCCTCGCAGCGCTGGAGCGCATCTATGACGCCGGGCCGCTGGCCGCTGAGCTCCGCCGCCCGCCGGTGCTGACGCCGTAGCCGAGGCCGTCCGGCCCGTCGTCGCCCCTACGTCGGGGGCAGGATCTGCCGCAGCTTTTGCAGGAGCTCCGCCTGTTCGGGGGCGGTGATGCGCAGCGAGCGCAGCGCCCCGGCGAGATCGGAAAGGAGCTCGGCTGGACTGTCACCGTCAAGGCCTGGCTCGGCAGAGGCCACCGGCTGGAGGGATGGCTCATCGGGGCCAGGACCGACTGCGCAGCGCAGCAGGTGCTGGGCTCGACCGATGCCCTGCTGGTAGGCGAGCCGCGTGCGGGCCTGCGTCCGCTCGGCCCAGGCGCCCGCGATGGCGGCAATGGCGGCCCGACCGCCGAGGCGGGAATGCAGGCTGCGATCCTCGACGCGCCGCAGCGACGCACCACCGGCGTCGAGCCCGTCGCGGGCCGAAGGTGGGCTGGCGGCGCAGGCCAGAAGCAGCAAGCTGCCCAGCGCTAGCCGGGAGAGACGCGTCGGTCGCGCCGCCCACCGCCTCATCCTGGGCGGGTCTCCGCCCGCTGCTGGCTTCGCCCCTGCATGCGTGCTCATCGTCGCATATTGCTGTGTTAGGCTGCGAGGAATCAGGCAGCGTAGCCTACTTCCTAGGAGGCCCGCCCTATGCGGCGCACATCGATTCAAAAGCTGGCAACGACCCTGCTTCTGTTCTCTTCGTTTGTTATCGCGGGCTCTTGCCGCGAGCAGCCGCCCTATGAAGAAGCGGCCCTTCAGCGCAACGGCAGCACCGTGATCGTCGAGTGTGGCACCCTTCCCGATGCCACCTCGGGCTCGCGCTGTGACGTCACGCCCAGCCCCAGCGGCAGTAAGTATGTGCTGCTGCGTGGCACCGTGCTGCAGACCGATCGCGTGCTGCGCGGGGGTGAGCTGCTGATCGATGGCCAGGGTCGCATCGCCTGCGCCGACTGCGACTGCCACAGTCAGACTCCGGGCGGGGCCGAGGCCACCCAGGTCAGCTGTCCCGACGGGGTGATCTCGCCGGCGCTCATCAACACGCACGATCACATCACCTACAACAAGCTGGCTCCGGCGGCGCACGCCACCAACCGCTACGACCACCGGCACGAGTGGCGCAACGGCGTCAGCGGCGATCCGACGCGGCCGAAGCTGACCTACAGCGCCAGCACCAAGACCGAAGCCGTGCAGTGGAATGAGCTACGCCACCTGATGGCTGGCACGACGGCGATCGTCAGCGCGGGCGATGCCCCGGGCGTGCTGCGCAACCTCGACAGCACGACGCTGTCGCGGCAAGAGGGGTTGAACCAGACGGTCGTAAATTCTGACACCTTTCCGCTTGGCGACACGTTCGGCGAGCGCCTGACCAGTGGCTGCGCCTATCCCAGCATCACGACGCAGAGCTCGATCAGCGATGCCGATTCCTACGAGCCGCACATCAGCGAAGGCGTCAACGTCGAGGCGCGCAACGAGTTCCTGTGCACCAGCGTTCCGGGACAGGGACAGAACCTGCTGCTCGAAAAGACGGCGATCATCCACGGCATTCCGCTGTCGCCGGCCGATGCCTGCCTGGTGAGCCAGCGAAAGGCCGCGCTGATCTGGTCGCCGCGCAGCAACATTGCGCTCTACGGCCACACGGCGCAGGTGCCGATGTTCGATCGCGCGGGCGCGCTTTTGGCCCTGGGCACCGACTGGACGCTGACCGGCTCGCTGAATCTGCTGCGCGAGCTGGCCTGCGCGGATGAGCTGAATCAGAAGTATCTCGACAACTACTTCAGCCCCGAGGCGCTGTGGCGAATGGTGACGCTCAACAGCGCGATTGCCACGGCCACCAACGACGTCATCGGTCAGATCGTGCCAGGGCTGGTGGCCGATATCACCATCTTCCAGGGGCAGCGCGCTTATCAGAACGCGCCGCAGCCGCGCTGGGATCACGCGGCGGTGGTGCGGGCTGGTGTCGAAGATGTGCTCTTGGTGCTGCGTGGCGGCCTGCCGATGTACGGCGATGGCAATGTCATGGAAGGGCTGGGCGCCGGCACCGCCAAGCTGTGCGAGGCCCTGGATGTCTGCGGCGTCGACAAGCGGATCTGCGCCGAGCGTGAGACCAAGAAGAAGCTCGCCGATCTGGAAACGGCGGCGGTCAAGCCCGTCTATCGCCTGTTCTCTTGCGGCGCTCCCCCCGACGAGCCGACCTGCAAGCCGCTGCGCCTGGGGCAGTTTGACGGCAGCATCACGGCCGACGATCTCGATGGCGATGGCTTGATCGGCACCGCTGATAACTGCCCCAAGGTGTTCAATCCCATCCGTCCCATCGATGCCGGCAAGCAGGCGGACAGCGACGGCGATGGCGTCGGAGATGCCTGCGATCCCTGCCCGCTCGACAAGGACACCAACGTCTGCCCCCCGCTGCGCGCGGCGGACTGCGATAGCGATGCCTTTGAAGATGGCATCGACAACTGTCCGTTTATGAGCAATCCCGATCAGACGGACAGCGACCTCGATGGCATTGGCGATGCCTGCGATGCCTGCCCCGACTACCCCAACCCGGGCTTTGCCCCCTGCCGCTACACCATCAAGGATCTGCGCACGCCGGGCAGCCCGAAGCGCCAGCCGTCGGGGACCAAGGTGCGGATCGACGATCTGGTGGTGCTGGGTCTGCGCGCCAAGTCGAGTTTTGGCTTCCATGGCCGCGATCTCAACGGCAGCCAGGACTACGCCGGTGTGCTGGTCTTTATCGGCGGCAGCGCCCCGCCCAAGGCCTCGGATGGCACGCCGCTGCGGGTCGGCGACATCGTCAGTGTCACCGGGCGCTACACGGTCTTCAGCCAGCAGGACGAGATCGATCAGCTGGCCGAGCTAGTCATCACCGGTCACCTGCAGGACCCGCCCGTGCCGCTCGACATCACCACCCGCGATCTGGTCCCTGGGACCAGCAGCCCGTCGGAGCGCTTCGAAAATCTGCTCCTGCGCGTGCGCAACGTCTATCAGCGCCGCCTGTTCGCGGCGATGAACGAGGACGACTTCTGGGCCACCGACGAAATGGCCGAGACCTGCGCCGCCAGCGCCCCACCCTGCGTTCGCATCGGCGACTTCCTGCTCGATAACGGCGTCTCCAATGGCGCCCCGCCCTTTACCGCAGGTGCCACGCTTGGCAGCGTCACTGGCATCGTCAGCGGCTTTAACAACACCTACTCGCTAGAACCCCGCGACGCGACCGACCTGCAGCCGTAGTCGACGCTGGGCGGGCCTGGAAGCACAGGGTCGAAGCCCCGCCCTGGGACGTATCGCGCTATCTGCCCTGGGGCCAGGTCGCGGGCTGCCCAGCGCAGGTTCACGGTGCAGCGTCTGCAGACCGAGTCCCCGGCCGTGGGGGGCTTCGCAGTATCCTTGGAGCATGGCAATCGCTCTTTGGAGGCTGCGATGAAGTGGCGGTTCGGCGGGACTTGGTTGTTGTCTTTGGCGGTGTCGACTGCGACGGTGGGGACGGTCACAGGTTGTGCCAGTAAGAGCAGCCTTTCGGCGAGCTCGGACTGCGGAAAAGAGATCTACTGTGGGCAGTGCGCATCGCGCGGCGGCTGTGGCTGGTGCGGCGATGCCAGCGACGGCAGCCAGGGACGCTGTGTGCAGAAGGACGACGCCAGCTGTGCTGCGCCCGCGACGTGGAGCACGACGCCCGATCGCTGCCCTGCACCGCCAGCACTTGCGGGATCGGCCAAGCCACTCAGCCAGCCCGGCAGCAGTCAGGACTCGCCAGAAAAGCAGGCCATTGGCGCCGCCAACTATGAGCGCGTGCGGCAGGCCATGGCCCGCGCCTTCCCAGTCACACGCATCACCGACAACGTGCTGGATGGCGTCGTGCAGATCCTCTTGCGGCGCCGCCAGCCGGGGCAGGCGGGGCCGGTCGATCCGACGGTGCGCGAGCAAGCGCCGATTCAAAAGACGGTGCAAGAAGGCGAGCACCGTTTGTACCTGGCGGCGGCCGATCATCACCGCGTCAAGGGCATGCCGCCGAACTCGCAGCCCATGGAGTCGCGCTTCAACATGCCGCTGCCGGTCGTTCGCGTGCCGTTGCCTCCCACGCTGACGGCGCAGAGTTCGACGATCCAGACCGTGGTTGGCGAGGTCGATCTGCGACGGGATCACCTGCTGGGTAGCCTGGATCTGATTGCGGAAAAGTATGGCGGGGCCGACTACCTGGGCTATCGCCCGGCCCGCGTCGATCTGATCACGCCGGCCCGCTGGGCCAACAGTCGCTTTGGGGCGATGGCGGTGTATCTGGGCTATCGCCGCGCCGAAGATCGCGCGCCTTCGTTCTATCTGCTTGAAGCGGGGACAGCGACGGGCGAAGCCAAGATGATCTACTTTTCACCGAGCATGCAGCCGATCGAGCGGGTGACCAGCTACTACCTGCCGACGCCGTTTGTGAACATGCGCTACACCTACGGCGGTGGCTTGACGATGCAGGCGGCCCCGCATGAAGACGAGCCGGATCAGCTCATCGTGCGCTCGTATGCTGTCGGCGACCGCGAGCCCTACATCATCGTGACGGTGAAGTA
>DAORCZ010000469.1:0-6600 GCA_035345735.1 Pseudomonadota bacterium
GTCGCGTCGTAGTCACCGACGTAGCTCAAGTGGATGTCGCAGAAGCTGCACTTCTCTGGGGCGAATCCATCACAGCCTCGGGAAAGCACAGCCTGAGCATGCGGCGTGGTCCTTCTGTGGTCCCTCCGCAAAACAGCGACGGGAAACGCAGCCAGACTGCCCCGCCGTTCCGAGCAGCCGCGTTGCTTCGCCCGTATTCACGTCCACTTCGCGGATCGTGTGACGGCACTTGGCGGGAATGAAGCGTTTCAGAGGTAGGCGATATCGGCTTTGGTGCTGGGGCTGGAGGTCGGCTTTGCCAAATACTGGATACCCGATGGTTGAATGAATGATCCGCGCTATCGAAGTACGGTATGTTGCGCCGCGTGCTGGCTCAAGTCTCCGATCGACATCGCACGCGTAGTGAGGGGCGACGGCTGCTGCGGACCCTGCTGCCCTCAGATGCGGAGTTTGTGGCGTTCTGCTTGGACTACTTTCCGCAGATAGCCGAGCGCTTTTCGAATGGGATGGATCGCACGGCCAAGACCAACCTGTTATTAGAGACGATCTCAACGACACACCTGCTCCACGCCTTGCGCCAATACGACGGCGACAAGCTAGCAAGTGTTGAACAACAGCAGGCCCGGCATATCGCCGACTCGCGAAATCCTTATCGCGGATTAGCGGCATTTCAGGTGGATGAGGCGCATCTATTTTTTGGGCGCGAAGCCCTGACCCAGCGCCTTGTGCAGCGGTTCCATGCACTGTGGGAGACCGCGCAGTCGCCACGGCTGCTGGCGATCTTGGGACACTCGGGCTCGGGCAAGTCCTCGGTATCGCGGGCCGGTCTGCTCGCCCGCTTGGTGCGCACCGGTGAGCTGGGCGAACAGGTACCGCGCATCGCCATGGTGAAGCCGGGCGAGCGTCCGCTTGAGAGCCTGGCTCGTGCCTTGGTGCCACTCCTCCCCGCGGAGGTCTCGATGCTGCCGGCGCAGCGTCAGCTAGCGCTGGAGGCCCTGCTGCGTGAGCCGCGCATCCCAGGGCAGGGACTACGCCGCTTCGCTGCGGATCTAGCTGAGATTGCGGCCGCCCCGCTGCTGGTCTTCGTCGATCAGTTTGAAGAGCTGTATACGCTGTGTCAGAGCACGAGCGAACGCGACCTGTTCATCGAAAATCTGCTGGCTGCGGTCCGCGATCGCCCCTGTCAGGTCGGCGTCGTCTTGACCCTGCGCACCGACTTTGTCGGCGAGCTACAGACCCATCATCCCGAGCTGGGTCGCCTCGTCGCCGCACAGCACGAGCTGGTTCCAGCGATGAGCGGCGACGAGCTGCGAGATGCGATTGCCAAGCCCGCCGAGCTCGCAGGGATGCCGCTTGATGAAGCTACGCTGGAGCTACTGTGCCTGCAGACGCAGGGGCATCAGGGGACCCTGCCGCTGCTGGAATTTGCGCTAACGCGGATCTGGGAAGGCATGCAGGCTGGCGAGGAAGCTGGCGTGACCTTGCGCAAGCTCGGTGGGGTGGGTGGAGCTCTGGCGGGCGAAGCGGAAAAGCTCTACAGCGCACTCAGCGAGGCCGAGCAAGCGACCGCGCGCCGTGCTCTGGTGCGCTTGGTCCACTTGGGGGAA
Source organism: Pseudomonadota bacterium (assembly GCA_035345735.1). Classification (GTDB taxonomy): domain Bacteria; phylum Myxococcota_A; class Polyangia; order Palsa-1104; family JAEUJZ01; genus JAEUJZ01. The sequence goes on from DAORCZ010000469.1 coordinate 1,608, forward strand.
GGCACGCGGGATACGCGACGTCGCGCGCCCCTCTCGGAGCTCTGCGGCCTAGGCGAGACAGAGGCTTGGGTCCTTTCCGTCTTGCGCAAGTTTGCCGGCGAGCATGCCCGCTTGCTCACGCTGGGGGGTGAAGGAAACGAGACGGTTGCTGAAGTCACTCACGAAGCCTTGTTCGAGCACTGGTCACAGCTGCGTGAGTGGATTGCCCAAAGCCGCAGCGATCGCAGCCTGCATGACCGGGCCCTCGAAGCGGCCAAGCTTTGGCAGCGCGCTGGACGGTCCACAGGGAGGCTCTGGCGTCCACCCGACCTCGATCTATTGCGCGACTATCAGCAGCGGAAGCCGGAGGTCTTCGGGGCGACGATGGCGGAGTTCTGTGCCGCGGCCCAGAGGCGACAGCTGCGCGAGCTGGGCCTAAACATCGGCGCGGTGATCACGATCTTGTTGGCGGTGTTGATTGCCGGTGGGGTGTACGTCGCCAAAGAGAGGCAGCGAAGCCAAGAGGGCGCGGTCGCTCGCGAGCAGATCCGGCGACAGCTCCTTGAGAGCTATCTCGAACGCGGGGGCCGGTTGCTGTTTGAGCCAGAGAAGGCCAGCGAGGGATTGCTGTGGTTGCACCGGGCGCAAGGCGAAGGCAGTCAAGATCCGGTGCTGCCGGATCTGCTGCGGACCGCGATGCAGCCGATTGACGCAGCCCAGGCCGTGCTGATCGGCCATACGTCATTTGTGAATAGCGCATCCTTTAGCCCCGACGGCCAGCGCATCGTCACATCCAGTGCCGACAAAACAGCCAGGGTCTGGAGTGCGTCGGATGGCCGATTGCAGGCGGAGCTGAAAGGCCACTCATCTTTTGTCAACAACGCGGTGTTTAGCCCAGACGGTCGGCGCATCGTCACCGCTAGCGCGGACTACACCGCGCGCGTCTGGGATGCCGACAACGGACAGCTGCTCGCAGAGCTGAGGGGTCACAGCTCGTTTGTGAACAGCGCGGTGTTCAGTCCAGATGGACGCCGCATCCTCACGGCCAGTGCAGATCGCACGGCCAAGGTGTGGGACAGCACGACCGGGCACTTGCTACTGGAGCTGCACGGCCACGGTTCCTTCGTCAACAGCGCAACCTATAGCTCTGATGGCCACTCGCTGCTCACGGCCAGCGCCGACCAGACCGCCCGCGTGTGGAGCGCAGAGAGTGGCCGACTGCTGGCCGAGCTCAAGGGCCACGCATCTCACGTGAACAGCGCCGTATTTAGTCCCGATGGCCGCCGCATCGTGACGGCCAGCAGCGATCACACGGCACGGGTCTGGGATGTCGAAGGCCGGCTGCTCGCTGAGCTCAAGGGCCATCGCTCGTTCGTCAACCGTGCGACATTCAGCCCAGATGGTTCCCGCATTCTGACCGCCAGCGGGGACAAGACGGCGCGCGTCTGGGACGCTCGGGCTGGCCGTCTGCTGTTCGAGCTCCGGCGACATGGCTCCTATGTCAACAGCGCCATGTTTAGTCCGGATGGGCACCGCATCGTCACCGCCAGCGCCGACAAGACCGCTCGCCTATGGGATGCCGATGGTGGGCGTTTGTTGGCCGAGTTAAGAGGCCACGGCGCCTTCGTCAACAGCGCCGTGTTCAGCCCAGATGGCCGCCGCATCGTAACGAGTGGAGCCGACAAGACCGCACGACTCTGGGATGCCGAAGGCGGTCGCCTACTGCTGGAGCTCAGCGGGCATGAGTCGCAGGTCAACAGCGCAACATTCAGCCCAGATGGTCGGCGCATTCTTTCGGCCAGTGCCGACCAGACCGCGCGTATCTGGGACGCCAGCACGGGTGGCTTGCTGACCACTTTGCAAGGACACGAACAAGAGGTCTTTTCTGCCACCTTCAGTCCAGATGGTCGCCATGTGCTCACGGCCGGTGCCGATCGGTCGGCACGAATCTGGAGTACGACGACTGGGGCCAAGCTCCTAGATCTTCGCGGGCATCGGGGCGCCGTGCACAACGCGTCTTACAGCCCAGACGGCCGTCGCGTCGTCACCGCGAGCACCGACCGGACGGCACGACTCTGGGACGCCGAGAGTGGGCAGCCTTTGGCCGAGCTTGTCGGCCATCGCGCTACCGTCCTTTCCGCGGTCTTCAGTCCAAATGGCCGTCAAGTGCTAACCGCGAGCTGGGATACCACGGCGCGCGTCTGGGATGCCGAAACCGCTCGGCTGATCGCCGAACACGTGGGACACGGCGGGGGGGTGTTGGGCGCGACCTTTAGTCCTGATGGCGGGCGCATTGTCACCGCAAGTTGGGACAACACGGCGCGGGTCTGGGAGGCCGCCAGCGGCAAGCTCATCGCCGAGCTCAAGGGACATACCGAGAGGGTGCTTCACGCCGCCTTCAGTCCAGATGGCCGTCGTGTCGTCACCGCTAGCTGGGACGGCACGGCCCGCATGTGGGATGCCGAGAGTGGACGCTTGCTTGCCGAGCTGAAAGGGCATCGTTCGTATGTGAACCGCGCGGTTTTCAGTCCCGAGGGAAACCGGATTGTGACCGCCAGTGCCGATCAGACGGCTCGGGTTTGGGATGTCGCGCCAGAGACCCGCAGCTACCCACAAATCGCTAGGCTGCTCCGCTGTCATGTCCCGGCTCAGTTTGATGGCGAGAGCAACAACCTCGTGGTCTTTCGCCAGCCGACGCCGGAGGAGTGCAGCAGCTGGACAGACGCTCAACACCAACTCAAGCAGCGCTGAGTATCCCCATCGCCGCAGCTGCATCGTGGACGCTTCAGTGAAGTTGTGGATCGCCCATGCTGGTGTTGACTTGGTCAGAAGCGAGGCTGCGCAGGGTTGTCGCGTCCACCCACGCCGCTCTCGTTCCCGCCGAGCTGCCAGTCCAGATCATTGCGCAGCCACTTGTATTCGAAGGCCGCGGACTGCGCGAAGCCGGTGACGACAAGCTTCCATGAAAGTGGCGGCGTCACGTTGACGGCCTTCCAGCCCCAGGTCCAGTTGAATGGGGTCGTGCTGCCACGCAGGTAGAGCTGATTCCCAAAGCCCACATCTTGGGACACCACGAAGCGTGTTCGCACGACACTGGGCGCGGTCCGCTGCCGTAGCTTGGCCACCACACCGCCGGGATGATCCGTGACCTTTGGATACTTCGTTCCATCGAGGATGAGCTGATTCGAGACCAGCTCCCAGGCGGCCCCGCGATGGACAAAGACGTGATCGATACGCGTCGTCGCTTGGCCGAAAGAGAAGTCCGCGAAGTCGTAGGTCGTCATCGCGCTATGGGCGGCTGAGCCCTCCACATCGTTGAAGTCGCCGGCCACTACGATGTCGAGGTTGGGGTCGGCTGTGGTTACCGAAAAGGGTGCGGTCTCTCGCGCTTGCTTGGCCCGAGTTGGCGCATCGGAGACTTCCAGATGCACGGTGAATAACCTGAGGTCATGGAGACCTGACAGCGTCAAGCCGAGTGACTTCCGCGTGAGCCCGGCCTGCGCCGCATAGACGATCTCCTGTGGGTTCGTCGTGGCGCCACGCGCGAGCACCGCGATCCCCTCCTCCGCTTGGTCCGGCGTGCCCACCCAGGCGTCATGAACTTTGATCCACTTCCCGGTCCATTCCGTACCGGTGGCGCGTCCTAGCTCAGTGACGAGCAGCGCCATGGCATCTTCTCGGGTGTTCTTGCACACCTCCTGAAGCGCGAGGGCCGCAATGCCCTCGGCAGCGACCGCATCGGCAACCGCCGCCATTCTTGCCGGGTTGCTCGCAAACGGAGTTCCTTCGAGCTTGAGGCAGTGCAGGTTCAACGCCATCACGGACACCTCGACAGCCCCAGCCGCATCGGCGGGCGGCAGTGCATCGATGGTTCCGCCGTCGTCATTCGAACCTGGCTGGGTCCAGCTCGAGGGCTGACATCCCGAAAGCGCGCAGAACAACAGCAGGGGCGAGAGGATGGGTCGGTGACCATGCATGGAGTGATTCCTTCCTAATCAGGCCGAGGCGAGAACCCGTAGCCAATGGGCCGGCATAGTGATCAGGGATGCGTGTGCCGGGGGCGAGACCTGCGAGGGCAGCCGGCTTGCGGGCGCAGAGACTCGCCGACTGGCGGTCCTCCCCACAATCGCCGCAGACGCCGGGCTTTGTCCAGACGCATAGGACATTCAAACGGGCGACCCGCCATCCCGCCTGACCAAGGCTGCGCCCTGCCCGGCCCCACCAGGCCGCCGATCGTGTCGAATGCGCCAAGTTGTGGAGGGTTTATGTGCTCGGCGTTAAGCCGTCGCAGTAGCTGGGCATGGCCAAGCTCGCAGGCTACACGAACGGCTGTGTGGCCTACGTGTGCGCCCAGGCGGGCATTGCCCTCAACGGGCTCTGCGCGAAGTTCTGGCGGGTTGCGCTGGGCCCACCAGCTCGTCCGCACGGATACAGAACTGACTCTAATAGGATACAGATTGTATCTTTTGCAGCGGAACAGGTCAGCGTAGAGTTCGATCCATGAGAGCAGCGATCAACGAGAAGTTCGGCGGCCCAGAGGTTCTCGAGCTCCGCGACGTGGCGGAACCTCATGCCGCCTGGGGCCAACTGCGAGTGCGCATCACGGCCGCCGGCTTGAACCCGATGGACTGGATGTTCATCGCAGACAACGAACTCGGGCGACGGCTTCGCGAGGCTCGAGCCTCGCGGCCCGGGCTTGCGCTGACGCTGCCTGCCGTGTTTGGTCACGACTTTGCCGGTGTCGTGGACGAAGTCGGCGATGGCGTGGTCGGCTTCTGCATCGGTGACAGGGTGTTCGGTGGCGCGCTCTGCCGGGCGGTCGCCGAGTATGCAGTCGTGGTTCCGGACGAGGTACACCACACGCCCGATGGTGTCGACGACTTGACTGCTGCCACGCTCGATGTCGCCGCGCGAACGGCTGCGGCAGCGCTCGCCGTCATCCAGCCTGGGGGCGGCGACAGGGTCTTGATCGGAGGCGCAGCCGGCGGCGTGGGCACCTTCGCGGTGCAGCTTG
>DAORCZ010000470.1:0-6574 GCA_035345735.1 Pseudomonadota bacterium
CTACGTTGTGCGCGAGGCCGCGAGCCTGCGCCAGCGCGTCTTGTCGCAGACCGCAGGTCCGCCGCGCACGGCGCTCGGCCAGTCGCTTAACGACTGAGCTCCGGGGCCAGTCGGCGCTGCAGCAGCAGCACCTGCCGCCCGTCCTGCGTGGCCAGCGTGTCGAGCGGACGAAAGCCCAGCCGCTCGTGAAAGGCCAGCGACGCGGGATTCGCCGGCTGCGTATTGACCTCGCAGCACAGTGCGCGCAGCCCCTGTGCTGCGGCCCGCCTCGCGAGCTCGGCATACACCTGCCGTCCGACGCCCCGACCGCGCGCTGCCGGGGCCAGGGCAATCTGGTCGATGTACAGGAACGGCTCGGCAAGTCGTCCGCGCAGCAGCTGAAACTCTTCGCCGTCATAGTCGGCATCGTGTGCAAAGACCAGGGCGTAGCCGATGACCCATCCGGCTTCGTCCTCGACGACGATGTGCTGTACCGATAGCGCCAGTAGCCGCGTTAGCTCAGCCGGCCACAGGCGGGCCACATGCGGCTGCGAAGCGGCGTTGATGCCCAGGACGGACGGCTCATCAGCGGCCCGCAGCGCTCGCAGGGTTGTCATCGCGTCGATCCTCTCCGGCATGCTGGTGCGGCATTCTGGCTGATGATCGGGTCGCCTAGCTGGTGGAAATGCTCAGCGATTCTGGAAAAGCGGCCCCGTCGGAGCACGAATGTGATAGAAGGGCATCTGACTAGACATGTCAGGCAACTCTAGCCCTACCACTTGGTTCGACCCCGCGCTGACGCGCCGCATCTTGGGCCTCTCATATCCCGTCATGCTGGCGATGCTGACGCAGACCCTGATCAACCAGGTTGACCACGTCCTGGTGGGGCATCTGCCCGTCGAGGAATCGACGCCGGGGCAGGCCGCGGTGCAGCTCGGCATCATCCTGCTGTGGGCTTTCGGCGGCCTCCTGTCGGCCATCAGCGTCGGTACACAAGCGCTGACGGCGCGCCGCATTGGCGCCGAAGATGTCGAGGGGGCCGGCGCTATCGCCACCAACTCGCAGGTCCTCGCCGTCCTGGCCTCGCTGGTGGTGACCACCCTCTGTTGGTTCGCCGCACCGTGGCTGTTCAGCCTCGTCAACAAGGACGCCAAAGTTGTCGAGCTGGGCGTGCCCTTTCTGCGCTGGCGCTTCCTGCAGATCACCGGCATGGTCACCACGCTCAGCCTCAAGTCGTTCTTCGATGGGCTAGGCAAGACGCGTGTGCATCTGGGCGCCGCGGTGGTGATGAACATCGCCAACTTCCTGCTCTGCGTCGGGTTGATGTTTGGCTCGCAGCGCCCAGGCATTCCCTTCATCGATGAAGTCCACGCCGTGCTGGTGTCGTTGGCCGGTGGTCACCTGCCGCATCTGGGCGTCCCGGGAGCGGGCCTGGCGTCGATGATCAGCTCGTACATCGGCCTGTGCATCATGGTCGCTTGGTCGTTCCGGCCGATGTATCGCCCGTATCGCATCCGTCGTCTGAGCAACCTCTCAGCACGGACCATCTGGGACATCACCCGCCTGTCGGTGCCCTCGGGCTTGGCGACGATGTTTGCCATGTCGGGCTTTCTCTTCGTGCTGTTTGTCGTCCACAAGCTCGACAACATGGCGGGGCGTCAGGTCGGACGTGCGATCTACAGCGCGGCGACCTCGAACATCATCAGCGTCATGCAGCTCATCTTCATCCTTGGCTTGGCCTATGCCACGGGCACGGCGACGCTGGTGAGCCAGTCGATGGGCGCCAAAAAGCCTGACCTGGCAGAGAGCTACGCCAACACCTCAGCGCGCATCGGCATGGCGATGTTCAGCGTCTTTGGTCTGCTGATCGCGCTCTACGCCGAGCCCATCCTGCGCTTCTGGAACCCCGACCCCGAGGTCGTGCGGGCCGCGGCCCCGATCCTGCGTCTGGTCGGTGGCATCGTGACGCCGGTGATCTCGGCGGCGCTGGTCTACACCCAAGCCCTGTATGGCGCTGGCAACACCATCTTCGTCATGGTGGCCGAGGGTGCACTGCATCTCATCTGCCTGGTGCCGCTGTCGTATCTCGCGGGCGTCACCTTTGGCCTCGGGCTCCTCGGTGTGTGGAGCGCGATGATCTTCTACGTCTGCGCTCTGGCCTTGATCATGTACTTCAAGTTCAGAAGCGGCGACTGGAAGCACATCCACATCTAGGGCTCGGCTGTGGGCATCCCCTCCGCCTCGCAGCAGCTTGCCGCGCAGCTTGCGGAGCGCTACGTCGGGCGCTCGCCGCAGGCCGCGGGCTCGGTGCTCGATCTCATCGGTGGCACGCCGCTCGTGCGGTTGTCGCACATCGAGCCGCCCGGCATCGAGATCTGGGCCAAGTGCGAGTTCTGCAATCCCGGCGGTAGCGTCAAAGATCGTCCGGCGCTGCAGATGGTGCGCGATGCCCTCGCCGATGGTCGCCTGACGCCGGATAAGACGCTGATCGACGCGACCTCGGGCAATACCGGCGTCGCCTACTCGCTGGTCGGCGCGGCGCTGGGGATTCGCGTCAAGCTGGTGATGCCGGCCAACGTCTCGGCCGCGCGCAAGCAGATCACCTCGGCCTACGGCACTGAGCTGGTCTATTCGTCCGAGATGGAAGGCTCCGACGGCGCGATTCGCATGGTGCGCGAGCTAGTCGCGGCCGATCCCGCGCGCTACTTCTATCCCGATCAGTACAGCAACGAGTCGAACCCGCGGGCTCACTACCTGGGCACCGGACCCGAGATCCTGGCGCTGCTTGGCGACCGCCTCACGCACTTCGTCGCCGGCGTCGGTACCTCTGGCACGGTGATGGGCACCGGCCGGCGTCTGCGCGAGCACCGTCGCCCCGATGGCGGCCGCGTGACCGTCGTCGCCGTCGAACCCGATGATGCCTTCCATGGTCTGGAGGGTCTTAAGCACATGGCGAGCTCGATCGTCCCTGCCATCTGGCGCCCCGATGAGGCCGTCGATCGCATCCTGCCCATGTCGACCGAGGAAGGCTGGGAAGTCACCGAGCTCGTCAAAGAGCGCGAGGGCCTGTTCATCGGTCACTCAGCCGGCGCCAACGTCGCGGGCGCGCTGCACCTGGCGCGCGAGCTACAGCACGCCGGGCAGACCGGCTGCATCGTCACCGTGCTGTGCGATCGCGGCGATCGCTACTTTGTGCCGCTGAAGTGGGAGCGTCGCTATGAGTGGTAACCCCGCCCCCGATTCGTCGTCCCCCATCGCCATCCCAGATGCCGTCCTGGCGGCGTGCTATGCCGACGCTCGTCGCTGCTATCCCAACGAAGCCTGCGGCCTGCTGTTTGGGCCGGCCGATGCGCCGCTTGTCGATGAGGTGCGCGTCTGTGAGAACCAGCAGGATCGCCTGCATGAGCGTGATCCGGCGACCCACCCGCGCACCGCGCGCACGGCGTATGCGTTCGGCTTCGCCGATCTGCGAGCCCTCGATGCCTCGCTGTCGGGGGCTCGGCCCGCGAAGATCATCTATCACTCGCACGTCGATGTCGGCGCGTACTTCTCGGCCGAAGACGAGCGAGCCGCGACGTTTGATGGCGAGCTGATCTACCCGGTCGACTATCTGGTCATCGACTGTCAGCGCGATGGCGTGCGCGGTGCCAAGCTGTTCCGTTTTGCCGAGGGGCGTTTTCAGCTCGTCACACAGTTGCCGGCTGCGACCGAGTAGTCCCAATTCGCTAGACACATCGCTGGGCTGGGTCGGAAAATCTCGATGGGATGTGGCCTGCGATCTACGTTGGGGTGCTCCTCTCCCTGCTATCCGGGGCGGGAGGGCGGCCCAGCCTAAGCCCCAGCGATCGGGTGCAGCCTCTGCCGCCGGCCGCGCTGCTCTGTGTCGGGGCGGCCGTCGGTGGCGTTCCGTCCGAGGCGGGCGTAGGCACCTGTTCGTCCCCAGCGCGGGGTGTGCCGGCTGAGGCCTGGTTTCACTTCGCGATCGACCCCGGGGCCGAGTCGGCTCTCCTGATCAGCTCTGACATCTACACCCTCAAAGGGGGTGAGCTTCTGGTGTACATCGACGATCAGCCGGTGCGCCCGCTGCGCGCAGACGACGAAATCGCGAGTCGTCCGTACTACGATGGCCGCCTCGCGCTGCCGATTCCGCGCTCGACGTCCCGTCCGACTGAGGTGCGGCTGCGCATGACCATCCGCGATAGCCGCCAGCTTGCCCATCCCGAGCGACAGATCCTGTTCTTGTCGGGGGCGGGGGCGCAGCGTGAGCAGGCCGAGCGCTGGTTCGCGCAAGGCATCTACACCGGGCTCATGCTGATCATGGCGCTCTATCACGCGTTTCTGTGGTGGGCCGAGCGCTCGCGTGCGGCTGCCTGGTACAGCCTGGCTCTGATCTCGCTCGCGCTGTACTACGCCGGCGCGCACAACCTGCTGGCGCTGCTTCCGCTGCGCGGCAGTCCGTGGTTTTCGCTGTGGCTGCACCCCGCCGAGGGACCGCTGTTCGCCGTCTTCTACCTGCAGTTCATCCGCAGCTATCTCCGTCTTGGCCGATGGGGCGAGCAGCTCATGGTGGGCTGGGTGCTGAGCTTCACCGTCATCACCCTTCTCGCGAGCATCCTGCATCACCTCTACTCGATGGCGTTGGCGGCGACGCTGGTCAACGGCCTGGGAGTCCTGGCATCGGTCTTTACGGTTGGCCTGATGACCTTGGCCGCGATCCACGGTGATCGCTCGGCTCGCATCCTTGCGTGGTCGACCTTGGCGCCGCTGCTTGGGATCTTGGTGCAGGTGGGATCGGTGGCGGGTCTTTTGCCTTCGCATGGCTGGCCGACGGCCGCGATGCAGGTGGGCATCACCTCGCAGGTGGTGCTGCTGGGCCTCGCGCTTTCGGATCGCATCCGCCGGCTGCGCGTCGATCGCGATCAGGCCGAAGCCATCGTGCGCCTGACTCTGCCCGACCCCATCGCCGAGCGCTTGAAGCAGGGCGAGGTCGCCATCGCGGATCGACACGCGCAGGTGGCGGTGCTGTTCGCCGACCTGGCGGGCTTTACGCCGCTGTCGGCCTCGCATCCGCCCGAGACCCTGGTGCGCTTGCTCGATGCCCTGTTCAGCGAGATGGATGCCCTGGCGCATCGCGTCGGGGCCGAAAAAATCAAGACCATCGGCGACTGCTACATGGTCGTCGCCGGCGCGCCACGTCCGCACCCCGATCCCGTCGCGGCGCTCGCTGATCTGGCACTGGCGCTGCCGCAGGCAACGGCTCGCGCGGTCGAGCGGGTGCGCCAGCTAGCCCCTGAGCTACCGACCGAGCTTCCGCTACGGGTGGGTCTGCACGTCGGCCCGGTCGTCGCGGGTGTGCTCGGCAAGCAGAAGCTGGCCTACGACCTATGGGGCGATACCGTCAACATCGCCAGCCGCATGGAGAGCCACGGCGTCGTCGGCCGCATCCAGTGCACGGAGCAGGTCGTGCAGGCGCTCGGCGATCGCTACTGTTTCGAAGCGCGCGGCGAGATCAACGTGCGCGGCAAGGGGCCGCTCGCTGCGTTTTTTCTGCTCTCGCGCAAGGCCACCTGAGCCGGCCTCTCCTCGTAAGGACGCGGGGGCACGTCAGGGGTCGGCGCGGGCAGCGGCAGATCGAGGTAGTCATCGATGACTTGGAAGCGCGTGCCCAGCCCTGCTGACAGCCGCTGCATGCGGGCTCGTACCGCCTCGCCCGTTCGTCCTGTGGCGGGCACCGGCGCGACAGAGTGATGCGGCGCAACCTGGGCCACCGCCGGTCGGAACTGCACGTGATCGATGCGGCGCAGCGCGCGCTGATAGCGCAGGCGCAGCGCGCCGGTTAGCCGCGGGGCTCCTGTGGCATCGGGAAATAGGAAGTTGCCCAGCGAGTAGGCGATGACGCCGTGGCGATAGCGCTCGACCCCCTGCAGGACGTGCGGATGGTGGCCGATCACCAGATCTGCGCCGTCCTCGATCAGGGCATGCGCGGCCCGCCGCTGCGGCGTGCTGGGCTGCTCGGTGAACTGCGTGCCCCAGTGCAACAGTACAGCCAGCAAATCATGCTGGGCCCGCGCCGCCGCCAAGAGCGGCCCGACGGTGCGCCGGATCGCCGTGGTATCGGCCACCACCGGCACGCGCGGAATCGTCGCCCCCACCGGCAGCGGCACGTTGAGCTGCGTCGACAGCGCGATGATGCCGATGCGCACACCCCGCACCTCGATCGTCTGTACGATGATCGCGGGTCCATCGCATGGTCGGCGTGCTTCGCCCAGGGGCACGATGCCCTGTTCGCGCAGGATGGCCGGCGTGTCGATAAGCCCCGGCAGCTTGAGATCGGCGGCGTGGTTGTTCGACAGCGTCACCGCCCCGATGCCCCCCTGGCGCAGCACCTGCACTGCCGCGGCCTCGGCACCAAAGCGATAGCGACTGTTCACCGGACTGCGGGCCGGAAGCTGACGCTGCAGCGGCGTCTCTAGGTTGGCTACCACCAGATCAGCGGCGAGCAGCGGCTTGACGGCAGCCAGCGGCTCCTCACCTTTTCGTCGGTGACGGACGTACCCCCGCGAGAAGTAGTGCCCAAAGATGATATCGCCGACAA
>DAORCZ010000471.1:0-6570 GCA_035345735.1 Pseudomonadota bacterium
TGGGATGCGGCTGGTGTGCGGCAGGTGTTTGAATGTGCGCAGGGGCGTTTATGTATCGATCAAGGTACCGATGCTCTGCGGGAAGCGAAAAAAGTGTTCTGAGTCGTAGCGATTCTTCACTTCTACCAGTTGCTGGTAGGCGTCCCCCCAATAGACCCAACCGAAGTTCTTTAGTCCACGCTGTGGATAATTGGGATAACGGTGACCGTTCATGTGTGCGCGCAGTGAATCATGAATCCTGCGGGAAGCTTGTGTGGCTTCTTCCTGCTGGGTTTCCTTCTGATAAAATACATTGTTATACACATTGGCGCATACATCTCTATGCGTGAACGCGCAAGGAGAACCTCCGAAGGATCTTATGCTCCCGCCATATGGTTCGATCACAATCATATTCCACGGCTGGGGCTGGGCGGAAAATTCGTCCAACACTGCCTGCCAGGTCTTTTCCGTTAGTGAGGTTTCAATATAGCCAGATTCCTTAATTATATCATATCGCTTACCAGCAAAGGCTGGCGTGATCTCAGGAACTGGATATGGTTTTTCATCGAGGAGAAGGTTCATCTCACCAAAGCTCCCGACCTCATCGACGAGCAGCTCCATGCGAGACATCGCTGGAATACTTGCAAGGCAATCCAGGCCCCTGGATCGACCCAGTGTACACATCCCTTGTATTAGCAAGCGGGGCTCGCCTGATTTCTTACAAATGTTCGCCATATATCCCAGTTCCCGGTTCCTGTTTAGCTGGTGCGAGAAATCGAGAATTTGCTGAAGCGATCCTGCGGCCTGGCGCCATGGCCATTCAAACGCAAAGGCCCAGACACGGTCTAGCTGCTGGGCCTGGTAGATCACATCGAGAAGAACCCCAAAATTGCCCCCCCCGCCACCGCGCACGGCCCAGAACAGGTCTGCGTGCTGTTGGCGATTGGCCGTCACAATCTCGCCATTCGCTAGCATCATCCGAAACTCAAGAACCAAGTCGCAGTTCATGCCATAGGAACGGCTGGTATAGCCATAACCGCCGCCCTGCATAAATCCGGCAATCCCTACGGTCCCGCACGTGCCGACCGGAATGTGCAAGCCATGCGCATCCAGCGCGGACACGATGGCCTCCAAGCGGGCTCCCGCACCCACGCAGACTGTTTCCTGTGCGGCGTCGATCCGGATCGAGTTCAGAGCACTGACATCAATGACCATATCTTGGCAGCTGGAGAATCCGGCGATGCTATGTCCACCGCTCCTGATCGCGAATGCTAGGCGTTCTTGGCGCGCTACAGATAGACAATGAGCGATGTCTTTTTCATTTTTACAAAGTACGACCAATTGCGGTAACGGATCTGTTTGCGAATAAAATCCACATCGGACATCTTTGAACTCATCATCAGCAGCCGTCAACGCCCGTCCGCTAAGCACCGTGTTCATTCTGTTGGCTGTGTGTCTCAACATAGTCTCCTGATTTTTGGCTTGGACAGAGATGCCCCATAAAGCGGCAGTCACAAATCTTGCTGCCGATGCATTCACTCCCTACGCACCGGTCATGCATCATTCGTCGTTATAATCATAATCCATGAACGATAGATTCATGATAATGCCATAGAACGATTCAATCTTAACCTGGTTCCCATCGATTCTTGGACTTCCCAGGCCATCGAATATGCGACGGATTCTGTTTTTGTGATACCAAGTAATCCAATCTCTGAAAAGAATGTGCCGTTGGTTCGACTCGCCAAACATCAGTCGATCGATTGTTGGCAAATGATACCAAGGTGCTGCGAATAGATAATGGTGGGCGTTGTGATAGCCATAATTCAAAAAAATGAGGTTCAGCCAGGCATGCTCTCGACTGAGAAGTGATGAGAATGTTCGCTCTTGTTCGTAGTTCCCCGGCAGTACCGGAATCTTACTTCCCAGCGGGATAACCTGGAACGTATGATGATAACAGTCATATAGCCTAAATGCGGAGATCATGCCGATGTGAGAAATAAAAACAGAAAGTACCGACCAGGGATTGATTAGGTAAAATAGAATCAGAATAGCCATGCGAAATAGGATAGCGACCGCTACTCGGAGGCGCAGATGGCGATATTTTTTATTGCGAAACGGATAGGTAAGGGCTCGTCCTCGTGAGATAAAGCTCAAAATTGGAAAATAGAACCACTCAAGAGTAATTAGAATGATGCGTGGCAGTCGCGGCAGTCCTTTGACCCATTCAGTGATTGAGAAGCTATCATAGCCAACTTTGTTGATATGGTGCGCAATGTGCTGGCGCCGCAGCAGCGCAAATGGAACGTGACACGCGCCGTTGAGCAGCGAGACGACACTCCCCAGCAGGTCGTTCACCCGAGGGTTCCGGAATACCGAGCGATGGATGAGCTCATGATTGAGCAAGCCCGACAGTACGGTGGTGTGGATCAAAAGCGCGATCCCCGCCACGGCGACCAGGGGTGACCCACTCAAGACACACGCCAGCCCGACCAGGTATCCCAAGAGGGTGTACGCGAGCACCGCGCACGAGAGCAGGGGGCGCAGGGTCAGCGCGGCCTGCTTCTGCGGTCGCGAGAGCTCGGTGAACAGGGGACTGGCGCCAGGCGCCCCGCAAGGAGTGAACGGGGACAGTGGCGGCGACGACAGCCGGTCTGCGACATCAACGTGCATCATCGACCACGCAAGGCAAGTGCTATGCCACCGTCACCGCTTGTCGCCTCGCATGTAGACTCCGACTGGCTCGGCGGGTGCTGCTCCACGGTCGATGCGACGAGGATCTCGGGCTACGGGCTGGGGCAGCGCCGACCGGTACCGGTTCCCCTGGCGGTGGCGATGGGCCGGTGCTTGGCGTGCGAACACTGTTCGCGAGCACTGTTCGCGAGCACTGTTCGCGAGCACGGCTCCGCCTGATCCGGCTTCGCGGGATCCCCGATCATCGCTGGGCAAATTCTGCTATCGAGGAGCCACATGGATCCTGCGAACGACCCCGCCAATGCCGCCCTCACAATCACCGGCTCAGTGAGCGATGACGTCGATGCGGGCCCGGCCGTTATCCATCCGGCCAGCATCGGTCGGTTCGTCGTCCTGCATCAGCTCGGCGTCGGTGGTATGGGGACGGTCTTTGCCGCGTTCGATACGCAGCTCGATCGAAAGGTGGCTCTCAAGATCCTGCATCAGCGGGGAGCCGGAGCGACGCGGGAGCGTCAGCATCAGCGCACACTACGCGAAGCGAAGGCGCTGGCCCGCATCAGTCATCCGCGCGTCGTGTCCGTGTATGAAGTCGGGACGTCCGCCGGTCAGGTCTATCTGGCAATGGAATTCATCGATGGAATCACGCTACGGAAGTGGCAAGCCGAGGCGACGCGGCCGTGGCGTGAGATCCTGCTCATGTACCTGCAGGCGGGAGCAGGCCTTGCTGCCGCGCATCAGTCCGGGATTGTGCATCGCGACTTCAAACCGGAGAACGTCCTGGTCGACCGCCACGGAGCGCCCTACGTAGCGGACTTTGGCATCGCCCGCCTCAACACGCTGCCGGTCGAGGATGAGGGGGAGAGCAGCGGCCTGTCGGTGCACCCTGCCGAGAAGGTGACGATGGAAGGCAGTGTGCTGGGTACGATTGGCTATATATCGCCGGAGCAGTCGGCAGGTACCCACATCGACGCGGCGAGCGATCAGTGGAGCTTCTGCGCGGCACTCTACGAAGCACTGTATGGCTACCTGCCGTTCGCCCCTGCGCCAACCGCGACCAAGGTGCCGGATTCCGTGCTCACGCGTGACGCGGCTCTGCGCCTGCCGCCTGCCGACTCGGCGATTCCGCAGGAAGTCTTTCAGCTCCTCTCCCGCGGACTCGCACAGAAACCGGCGGAGCGCTTCCCGGACATGGCGGCGCTGCTGCATAGCTTGACCGCGGAATACGAGCAGTCGGCCGCCGCTGCCACCCTGTCGCGCCGGACCCTGGTCGCGGTTGTCGCCGCTGCCTGCATCGGCATGTGGCTGCTGGCGCAGTATCTTCTGAGCTACAAGGCACGCATCGTGCCGCAGGCGCTGTTAATGAGCGTGGTTCTCGTCGCGGCGACGCTGAGCGCAGGATATCTGCGACGCGCGACGCTGCGAGAGAATCCGTTTCACCGCGCGATGTGGACGCTGTTTCTGGTCGCCTTCAGTCAGAACCTCGGCGTGCGCGCCATCTTTACCGTTCGATCGCTGTTTGCACCCGGTGTTCAAGTGGCGATGGAGATGCTGGTGTGGGCCGGCGTCTCGTTGACGATGGCGCTCACCCTGATACCGCGAATGTGGTGGGTTCCGATCCTGCCAGTCAGTGTGGGGACCCTGGCGATCGTTTTGGACTCACCGCCGCGGCGCCTGCTGCTGACAGCCTATCCTGTCGTCGTCGGACTCCTTCTCTGGCACTGGCTGACGGTCGCGCGCCGCGGCGACTGGAAGGGGCGCCACCGGGCTCACCGCTAGGACTCGTCTTCGCCGGACGAGGAATCGCTGCTGGCAGTACTACGGCGGACCCGCAGCGTGTGGCGGCGGATAAGCCGATTGAGCGCGTGCCGACTGATGCCAAGACGCGTCGCGGCCTGGGCGACGTTGCCACGCTCCCAGTCCAGCGCCCGCTGCGCGTCTTCAGCCGAGGGAAGTACAAGGCCGGAGGTAGGGGCCGACGGTATTGGGGCCTCGCTCGGTGCAGGCTTGTTGCTACCGAGGCGCTCGACGATCGGCTCCGAGCGGCGATGCAGGACGTGCGGCGGCAGAGCGCGCAGGACCTGCTGGCCACAGTCGGCGGCAGCTTGCTCGACCAAGAAGGCCAGCTCGGACACGTGGGTGGAATAGGCGTGTCGCACGAGCTGCTCTACGAAAAGCGGCTCGACTCGCGGCTGTCCATTGTGAAGGAAGGCGGCCAAGCTCGGGCGCTTTGCGGCACGCGTGATCAAGATGTGTCGGATGAGTAACGGAATGTCCTCGCGACGTTCATCCAGGCTGGGGATGTGGATCTCGTGCAGGAAGCGCCGGCGCAGCTCGGGACGCAGCCGGTCGGGGTGATTTGTCGCGGCGATAAAGCGGACGTTGGCGCGTCGCAGCTGAGTCTCATCACCCAGGCGCACGTAATCCCCGTCTCGCTCCATGACCCGAAGGAGCAGCGGCTGGGCCTCAAGGCTCATGTCGCCGATCTCGTCCAGGAACAGGGTGCCCCCCTCGGCATGGCCGATCAAACCGACTCGTTCCTCCATGCCTGGGTTGGGGAAGTTGCGCCGGTTCCCAAACAGCAGCGCGGTGCCAAGGTTTGGCGGAATCGTTGCGATATTTTCGGCGATGAATGCCTGGCGTCTCTGTCGGGATAGTTGATGCAGCGCACGCGCAACGAGCTCTTTGCCCACGCCGCTGCCGCCCACAATCAGGACATGGCCATCACTGGGACCGTACTGGCCAAGCTGCCTTCGCAGTTCCCAGGTGGGGTAGCTCTCGCCCACCAGCCCGTCGGCATCCGCCGAGCCAAACTCGCCGAGGCGATCCTGCGGATAACCACACAGCGATGGCAGCGTGGCGGGGCGACTTACGCACAGCAGGAGCAGCTGCTGCTGCAAATAGATCACATCGCCATGCCCCACCTCGGCTCGTGAAGCCAGCTCGCCGTTGATCCACAGCGGGCAGCGACCGACGTTGCGGACCAGCAAGCGGTCTCTTTCGACCACGATCTCGAGCTGGCGACGCGACACCGATTCACCAAGGACGGGATCACCACCGGCGACAACGCCCCCGGCCTCGTCCGGCCGCACGGCCGCAAAGCGTAGTGGGGCCTCGCTAGCCTTGGCTTGCGGCGCACGCCCCAAAAGATGGGTCCGGCCTTCGGCGCAGAAGGCACTGTGCCCGACGCGCTGGGGCTCGCGCGCCGACCACAGGATGACCAGCCAGAAGCTGGCCGCGGCAGTCGTTCCTCGGTGGTCGGGTTCCGGAGGTGGAGCCGTCTCGACATGGATCTGCTCCAGGGCAGGATGCGCAGACTGTGACCGATCGGATCGCGGGCCCATGAAATCGTCGGATCAATATAGAAGCGGTCAGTGGCGACTGACAACGAGCAGCGCTGCGCTTCGGGGCACATGGCTTCCCACTCATCCAGGCCACAGTGTCGCCCTCCGACGAACCCCGCAATCCGCACGCGCCCACGGACGGGCCTGCAGTGCTTCAAGTCCAAGCACATTGCTTTTCCTTCCGAACGTTCGCTACCCTCTTTGCTGAGGTGAAAGGAGAAGGGCCGGTCCTTCCTTCACTGCACAACGACCCGCACATTGGGGGATTCCATGAAGCGTTTGGCTCAACTTGTGCCCTTGCTTGTCTTTGGGCTGGGTGTTGGCTTGGGGGTCTCGGCCTGCAAGAAAGACTCAGCGAGCGAGGGGGGGGCGACAGCTGGGGTGACCCAGGCCCCAGGCGACAGGGGGGCGGCTCCAGCTTCTTCGGTTGCTGCCGCCGCGGGCCCTGCTGCCAAGGTGACCGAGACCTGCAGCGCGGGCGCGACACGGTGCCAGGGGGGTTAGGGATAGGAAAAAGAAACGTTGGAATTGCCTCGGGGCCTTGGGATGCGGCTGG
>DAORCZ010000472.1:0-3153 GCA_035345735.1 Pseudomonadota bacterium
TGCCACAGCAACGAGACCGTCTGGCCCTGGTACAGCAATGTCGCACCGGTTTCCTGGTTCGTGCAAGACCACACCGACGAGGGGCGCAGCAAGCTGAACTTCTCGCGCTGGGACCTGCCGCAGCGCGAGGCGCGGTTTCTGCGAGCCAGCCGGGGAGCGATGCGGATGCGGCGCATCGTCGGAGTCTTGACGGTGGCCGCGGTGCCCTTGGTCCTTGTGCTGCTGTATGTCGCGGCAACCCTGCGGGCTCGCGAGACGCTAAACAGTCGCATCCGCGAACATGCCGAAGAGGCGCGCACCGCGCTGGCCAGTGCTCGTGAACGGGTGGCCCGCAGCGAGAGCCTGCGTCAGAGCGCGTACCGCGCCTTCGATGAGCGCAAGCAGGCAGAAGGCGAGCGGCTCTGGGATCAGATGCGGGCGGAGCAAGGCGAAGTGCAGCAGCTCTTTCGTCGAGCGAGCGGCAGCGCCGAGGCCGCCTTTTTGATCGACAGCCGCCGCCGCGACATGCGGCAGCTGGTTGGGACGATCTTGTTCGAGCAAGCCGTCACCGCTGAGCGCGATCTGTCGCAAGCCCAACGCGATGATTTGTTGCAGCGTCTGGGCCTTTACGACGCCGATGGCAGCTTCCGCCATCGCCTGGAGGCGCCTGCCACCGTCGACATCGACAGCGATCCGCCGGGCGCCAAGGTGACCCTTACGCCGATCGATGCGGCCTTTGCGCTGCACGCCGAGCGCAGCTACACGCTAGGCACAACCCCGATTCGGCGGTCCAAGCTGACCCCGGGGGTGTACCTCCTGTCGCTCAGTCAGAGCGGTCGCAGCGACGTGCGCTATCCCGTGCGCCTGGAGCGCGGCGAGTCGCTGAACCTGCGCATCTACCTGCCGCTGCCCAGCCAGATTCCGCCGGGCTTTGTCTACATTCCGGCGGGTCGTTTCCTGTTTGGCAGCACGGCAGATGACGACAGTCGCCGCGTCTTTTTCAGCCACGTCCCGCAGCACAAGCTGTGGACCGATTCGTATCTCATCGCGCGCTACGAGACGACCTTTGGCGATTGGCTGCGCTTCTTGCGTGCCCTGTCTCCCGACGAAAGGCAGCGCCGCATGCCTCGCACCGGCAACATGGGGGCCAGCGGATCGCTGCAGCTGACGCAAGGCAAAGACGGTGTGTTCGAGTTTGCCGAGCAGCCGAGCGATCAGCTGTACCGCGCCCGCGAAGGGCAGCTCATCCACTACCCGGGTCGCAGCAAGCTGGCGGATCAGGACTGGCTGAAGATGCCGGTTACGGCGATTACCAGCGACGACGCCCATGCCTACACCAGCTGGCTTGCGAGCAGCGGTCAGCTACCCGGGGCCCGCCTGTGCAGCGACCCCGAATGGGAGCGCGTCGCCCGCGGCGCCGACGGTCGCCCCTATCCGCACGGCCGGCGGCTGGCGAGCGACGACGCCAACTTCGACCAGACCTACGGCCAGGCACCGCTGGCCATCGGGCTAGATGAAGTCGGATCGCACCCGGCCTCGCGCAGTGTGTTTGGGGTCGATGACTTGGCCGGCAATGCCTATGAGTGGACGAGCAGCAGCGTTTCCGAGCGGCCTTATGCCTTGCGAGGCGGGGCCTTCTACTACGACGCGCTAACCGCCCACATCGACAATCGCCACGAGCCCGAGCCCGGTCTGCGGAACTTCACCGCCGGGCTGCGGGTCTGTGCTACTCTCAAATCGCTACCCTAAACTCACATGTAGAGGGGATGTCCTAGCCATGCAAAGGCTGCCTCGTATCCTGGGTCCTTTAGCCCTGTTTTCGTTGCTTGCGCCGCTCGATGGTGTGTCTGCCGATCCGGTGCCTCCACCCCGGGCCGGAGCTCAGGCCAAGTGTCGTCAGATCCGCCCCAACGGCCCTGAGCTGTCGGGTACCAGCATCACGACGAATGCCGCCTGCGGCACCGTCGTCCAGCTGCGTCTGGCCCGCCTGAATTTGGGGGGCACACTCGACGGCAAGAAGCTGCTGCCGGGAGTGTCGCTCAGCGAGGGAGGACTGGTGGTGGCCGCGACGCCCGCGGGTGCCGCGAAGCCCGAACCGGCGAAGCCGGCGGCAGCCCCGCAGGCAGTGACCGCGCCCCCCCCGGCGCCCGCCGGCGCGCAGCTTGCCGGAGCGATGCTGCTGGGCGAGACGGAAGACGGCGAGCAGGTGCGTCTGCGCCTCGACAGCGTGGCCATCGCCGACGACCCGAACCCCAAGACGCCGGTGAACGAAAACGCTGACGTCATGCAGTATCGCGTGTCCGTGCAGCGCGGAAACGGCAAGAAGGCGACGAGTCCCCTCGACAGCCAGTTCAAGCCAGCGGCGGCGGCGTGGACGCCGCTGTGCAAGAACGGCGGACCGGCGATTGCGCTGTCAGGTTCGTGGAGCATGCAGGCCGGCAACCCTGGCGATGCCCGCAAAGAGCCCGCGACGAGTGGCGAGATCACCTTCGCCTGTCTTGGATCGTCTTTGGCCAAGTGCGCGACGGTGCTGGGTTACAAGCCGTGGCGCAGCGCGACGCCGGCCACGCCACCGGGGAGCCCGCCAGCCAAGCCCGTGTCGCTGGATGGTCTGCATCAGGCCTGTGTGCGAGCCGTGCGCGCCGACTACTGCGGCAATGGTCTGTCGATGACCGCCGAGGGCACGCAGGTGAACTTCTACGACAGCCTGGGCATTCAGAAGGACGAAGCCAGCTGGCCCATGGAAGCGGTCTGGTCGGCGAGCGGCGCGCTGTGCGTCAACGTCCCGCGTCTGGTCACCGCCCCCGCCGATCCCAGCACTGGGCGTCCGGCGATGAAGACGCGCGACTACCTGGCTGGCCGCTGTCCGCAGCTCACCAAGGCGGCCCCCTGTGACAAGGTGGCTTCGCCCGACGGGGTCACCCTGTTCACCGAAGCCAATCCGGCCGCGCCTGCCGCAGCCGCGCCTGCGCCGGCGCAAGCTCCCGTCACCCCGACTGCTCCCGCCAGCAAGCCGGCGACTCGCAACTAAGCGCGCCTATCCAGGTCGCTGTCATCCGCTGCGGCCTCACCGCCTCCCTCCCCAATCACCCCGCATGACCTACGACACCGCGGCCCGCCTCCCGTCGGTCCCGCTCGACTCGCGCTGAGCTTTGGCTCGCGCCCGCGCCTGGT
>DAORCZ010000472.1:3253-6510 GCA_035345735.1 Pseudomonadota bacterium
CGGCGTACGACATCCCACTCTGCTGTGCGTGAGTGAACGGCATCGACGTGGCCGCCCCTTGGCGGGCTCCCCTATCCCCCGATCGGGGGATGGTTCGGCACATGGCCTCTCGCCCAGACTGACTCGAAATGAGGCGCCTGGTGCTGGGCAGGACATCCGCGCACCGATGCTCCCTAGCGGCTAGGCGGCCCGTTTTGCGCTGCAAGGAGGTCCCATGTCCTTAATTACCCTGCCCCCGAACTACAAATCCGACACGGTGAAGCATATCAACAGCATTACGCATGAAGGCAAGGTCCTGGTCTTTGCCACGGATAGCGCCGGTCGGGTCTGGTACACGGTGAAGCAAGATGGGTTTGAAGACAGCAGCCTAAAACAGAACACCACGCTATCGGGATGGGAAAACCTCAAAGAACTGCCGTTCTCGGAGCAGAACGACGACCCTTCGGTCCTTAATAAACAATCGGTCGAAAATACGTATCAGCAGAATCCCGGCCAGTACCTGCTGCGCTCCCGCTATCGAACGACCTTCAGCACGGCGCTGGCACCGGTGCAGCTCGTCTCGGCCCTTGGGCATGTGTATGTATTTCGCCAGTCGCCGGCAGGTACGCTGTTAGTGGACCGCTATGTCCTAGATGGAATGACCAATACCCTCAATCTCGCGTTTGAAGTCCGCTATAAGCGCAGCCGGCAGAAGTACGTGCCGAATGCCGCGGCAGCGGGGACGGCGTCGGCGGGGACCTCACCCCTCGACACCCTCGACTTCTACGATTCCGATGGCACCCCCTTTATCGCCCCCACCACCGAGCTCTGCTTGGTGAATGGGCTACAAAACGGCTGGTTTTCCGTCGTCTTCGTGCCCACGTCTGAGCCCGATGTCTATCGCTGGCATATCTTCGCGTTCAATCACGCCACTGGGAAGATCGAACTGACCACTCTGCGCGCCTCGGAAGAGGGGCTGTTTGATATTAAAGACTACACCCTCTTTGAACAGTCCGATGGCAATACTACGTCGCGGCTCATTCCCGGGATTATTAGGCGACAGATCGAAATTGATTCTTTTTCTATTAATAATGGATTTGCTGCTACGAAATATGATTTGCAGACCGAACAGCGCGACAAAAATGGTGAAAAACTGCTTCTGAAGACCGCAACGCGCATCTTGCTGGCGGTTCCGGGAGCGTATCAGGATCGCAAATCACTTCAGTTTGATGGCGAATCAGCCTATGTTGAAGTCCCCTATCATGCGGATCTGAACTCTCCGCAGTTCTCCGCCGCCTGCCTGGCCCGCAGCGAGGGCGGCTTCGGCGTGCGCACGGTGATGGGCAGCAACGGCGAGGGGTGCGGCTACCTGCTGGGGCTTTCCGCCGAAAACCGCTGGCAGTTTGCGTTGGCCACCGCCCAAGGCTGGGTCGGCTGTGTCGCCCCGCTGTCCGCGACGCTGGGGGTCTTTACCCAGCTTGTGGGTACCTACGACGGCGCCACGCTACGGCTCTATGTCAACGGCGTCGAGGCCGCGAGCACGCCGGCTGCCGACTACACGCCGGCCTCCAGTCAGCCCCTGCGCATCGGCGCGGGCTCGACCGGCACCCAGCCGGCGTACCCCTTCCCCGGCAAGATCGCCGGCGCCGCCGTCTGGAGTCGCGCCCTCAGCCCCGCCGAGATCGGGGCCATGGGAACGCAGCACTCGGCCTACCCCAATGTCCTTCAGGGCTACTACGCGCTAGAGAGCGTAGGCGACCACGGCTTTGGCACACTCGACCAGTCCGGCCACAACTATCACGGCAGCCTGGTGGGTCCCGTCCGCGTGAGCGAAAACGTCGAGCCCCGCGCCGCCGCCCTTAGCTTTGCAATTGCCAGCGATGGCACGCTGTCGCAGCTTGGCGATGCGCCGACGGCGACGGTGATCCGCAGCACGCAGCGCGAGATCCTGCTGCCGCTGAGTACGCTGGAGGAGGTCAAGTCCTATGCCAGCGTCGTCCCGGCGCTGCAGGGCGCGATTAGCGGCTTCGCCGTGGGGGGCGACGCCGAGTCGGCGCAGAACCTGGTGCTCATCAACACCGACGGGGCCGCCGATCTGGCCAATAACGACCAGGTCGAGATCAGCGGCACGCAGAACTATCAAGGCGTTTATGCGATTACCAAAATTGATGAAAACCGTCTGAAAATCCAGATTCCTGTGGGTCAGAATCTAGGTGCCTGGAGGCGGCCGGAGAATCTTGATAATGGGCTGCTGTTTGATGGCAAGATTACGTCTTATCAGCGTACTGCAGGCGGTGAACTGACCATCACCTGTCCCCATCACGGGATGGAGACCGGCGACGCTGTGCAGATTACCGGGACTGAATCGTATAATCAGACGTTCTCGGTCGTTAAAATTGATAATAACCGCTTTGCCATCAATCGCCCCTGGCCCCTGGCCGAAGGCGTAAACGTCGGGCAGCGCCTGGCGCGGCGGCGCGGCCTGGTGTTTGACGGGTCGGCCCGGGTGACGCTGTCGCTTGCCGAGCCGGCGACGGAAGTGACGCACGAATTGTGGTTTAAGACCAGCGATCCCGAGGCGGGTCTGCTGCAGGTTGCCGCCGCTGAAGACGCCACGCGGGGCTGCGACCGCCACCTCTTTCTCGCCGGGGGCAACCTGCGGGCGCGTATCTATAATAACGAGGTCATTGCCTCCGCGGGGCCAAACCTCGCCGACGGTCGCTGGCATCATGCCGCCCACGTCTTTGGCCGCTCGGTCGGCGGGCAAAAGCTCTATGTCGATGGCGTTCTCGTCGCCTCGGGGGAGAAAGCGAGCTCTGACTTCGACTGGCGGGACCGCATTCAGCTGGGCTACTCCTACGACGCGGGCAGTCCCTATCTGCGCGGCCAGCTAGCCGAGGTGCGGGTGTGGAAGCAGGCCCGCTCGGCCGCCGCCATCGCCAACAATCGCTACCTGCAGCTACGGGGCAATGAGGTCGATCTGATTGGATATTGGCGACTGGGGGCGGTGGTCGATGGCACAGTTCTCGACCTGTCTCCTTCAGCCAAGCATGGAACGATATCCGGCAATGCCTATGTCAGCGCGATCACGCTAAATCGTACCCTGCAAGACGGCAGTGCCGTGATTAAATACAGCAACGCTGACCTCGTAGCCGTGAGCCAACACTGTGTGTATGAGGAGAGCTTTGAGTTTCGAGTGATATCTACCACCCCCATCGACCCCATGAATGTCGATGGCCAGGGCCGCAAGCTCTTTGCCTTTTCGCACTGGGGCAAGC
>DAORCZ010000473.1:0-6507 GCA_035345735.1 Pseudomonadota bacterium
GCACGGCGACGTGATCAAGCAGAAGCGCTGTCTCTTCGCCCTCACCCCCGATGACGAACTCGGCATACGACAGCGTGGACGGAAAGCCCAGCGCCTGCGCCCGCTCTTCCAGCCAGCGCAGGATCTCAGGGCCGCGCTGCGACAGGTCGATGCCGGTCCAGCCCGAGATGAGGCGCAGTGCGTTGCTCTGGCTGCTCATCGGCTGCCTCCGCTGCTCGCCGAGCCACTGCCGGTGCTAGGCATCTCGGCCTGGCAGAGCAAAAGCAGCGCAGCGCTGATGTCGGCGGGAGGTAGCCAGTATTCGGCGGCTCCGCTCTCACGCGCAGCCTTGGGCATGCCATCGACCGTCGAGCTGTCGGCATCCTGGGCAATGGTCAGCGCCCCGGCCTGCCGCATGGTCATAAGCCCCTGGCTGCCATCCTGGCCAAGCCCGGTGAGCAACACGCCGACCGCGGTCTCGCCATAGGCCTGCGCCACCGACCCAAAGAGTCGATCCACCGACGGGCGATGTCCGCTGGTCAGCGGGCCGCTATCGTTTACCACCGTGCCGCGGGTCGGCGTGATGATGTGGTGATCGTCGGCCGCTAGGTAGACACAGCCTCGCTGCAGCGTCTGCGGCTGGCGTACGACATGCACGGGCAGTGAGATGTGCGATCGCAGGTACTCGGCGAAAGGCTCGGCGAAGCCATCGGGCAGGTGCTGCACCAAGACCAGCGCCGCGCACAGGTTGGTCGGCAGCGGGCGCAAGATGTCAGCCAGGACGTTGGGACCGCCGATCGACGCGCCCAGCGCGATGAGCGCCGGCCCGATGTTGCTCCGTCGGGCAAGCTGGGTCAGGGGCTTGCCGCCGGGGGAGGCGGTGGGGTCGATGCGACGCGGCGGCGGGGTGCGCGTGCTGATGTCGGGAGCCCGCACGCGGGTCTCGATGCGCTCCCGCCGCGTGGTTGAGCTTCCGCCGCCCGAGCGACTGAGAATGTGGCGGACGACGGGCACGCGGGCCAAGCGGCGAATCAGCGTGCGCAGCTGAGCCACGCCTTCGGGATCGCTTCGGCTGGGCAGCGGCTCACGATGGAGCGCGCCGCGCTGCAGGGCTTTCTGCACACATTCGTCATCCGAGGTCGTGGCGTGGTCCTCGATGATCAGGATGCTGGTCGGTCGCTCGGCCATGATCAGCTCGATGGCATCCAGGCCCCAGGCGGGCAGCAAGCCGGCTGAGAGCACGAGCAGATCCGGGCACTGATCAAAGACGACGCTGAGCAGCTGGTTCGGGGTGTCGGTCTCGGCGATGACCCGGATGTCGGCCTCGCCTTCGATCTGACGCCGAAGCTCGTGGCTGCGCTGGGCCGAAAGCTCGGCGATGGCAACCGACACCAGCTTCACAGCTGGGCTCCGATCAGCTTGGCCACCGTGCCGACGAGCAGGCTCTCGTCAAACTCGGACTTGACGATGTAGGCGTTGGCGCCGAGCGTGGTCGCCCGCTGTCGATGCATCGCAGAGGAGTTGCTGGTGAACATCGCCACCGGCAGGTTGGGCCAGCGCGGTCGCAGTCGTTCGAGCAGGCTAAAGCCATCCATCTCGGGCATGTCGACGTCGAGCACGACGCAGGAGAAGCTGCTGCGCTCGAGCGCGGTCAGGCCTTCGGCGCCATTGGCGGCGGTCGAGACGTCGTAGCCCGAGCTGGCCAGCACCTGCGCCATCAGGGCCCGAATGACGGCCGAGTCATCGACGATCAGGACGCGGTGGCGAGTCGCTTCCTGCGCTTTTTGCGGCCGTGGGCCTCCCTGCTGGGCCTCTGCCGCGCGCACCAGATCGTTAGGCGATAGCCACAGCACCAAGCGACCGTCATCGAGAATCGCCGAGGCAGTGGCCGGCGCGATCTTGCTCATCAGTGGATCGACGGGCTGGCGCAGCAGATCGTATTCGCCCAAGACGCGAGCGGCGGCGAAGGCCCAGAGCTGCTGATCAGCCAGGCTGAGCAAGAGTGCGTGCGGTTCGTCTTGTGGCTCGGCGAAGCTCAGCGTGTGGGCCAGCGAGCGCAGTGGAATCACGCCGTAGCGCGACCACAGCGCCCGTCCCCCGGGAACCGGCCGCACGTCCTGATCGCGCAGTCGCACCATTTCGATGATCGCGCGCGAGGGCAGCGCGAACAACGTGCCGGCGATCGACAGGACCAGGCCGCGCTCCTTGCTGATGCGCACTGGCAGCCGCAGGGTGAGCTGGGTACCGACCCCGGGCTGGCTGCTCAACGAAACGCTGCCGCCCACCCGCAGTACCTGGCTGCGCACGACATCCAGGCCGACGCCGCGGCCGGAGAGTTCGCTGACCGTGCTGCGGGTAGAGAATCCGTGCTGGAAGAGCAGATCGAAGGTCTGCTGCTCCGTCAAGGGGGGGTGGTTGGCCGGCAGTAGGCCACGCGCGATGGCCGCCCGCCGGACGGCTTCGCGGTCGATGCCGCGTCCATCATCGCTGACCGTCAAGATGACCTGCGGACCAGCGGCCTCGGCGTGCAGCACCAAGTTGGCTTCACTGGGCTTGTTCTGCGCCTGCCGCTCGGGCGGGGGCTCAATGCCGTGGTCGATGGCATTGCGCAGGATGTGCAGAAGCGGCTGCCAGACCGAGTCCAGCACCGGGCGCTCGATCTCAACGCTGCCCGCCTGCACGACGACGCGAACTCGCTTCTGCGAGGCCTGCGCCAGATCTTTGGCATGGCGCGCCAGATCGTGCAGCGAAGGCTCGATCTGGACCAAGCGCAGCGCCCACGCCGCGCTCTCAATGCCCTCAAGCTGAGTCTGCACGCGCTCGAATTCTTCCAAGAGCGAGCGGGCATCCGCTGCCGCCGCCGCCTGCACAGAAGGCTGGCTTTCAATCAGGTCGCTGGATAGCAGCGCCGTGGCGCTGGCCTCTTCTGAGGCGATGCGCGGCGTGGACTGCACGGTGCGTCGGGCGTGGGTGCGCAGCGCTCGCAGGCCGGCCGACAGCTCGGCAATGGTGCCGCACAGCGCGTCGATGCGGTCCGCTTTGACCTGGATCCAGCGCTCTCCCTGCTGCACCAGCGTCTCGGGCGCCTCGGTGGTCTCGGTCAGCGCGCTTTGAGGCTCGTCGCTCTTGCCGCGCTCGGGGCTGGGCGGGGGCGCTGGGTTGGCCGGGCCGGCTGGCGTGACGGTGACCACATCGCCAGCTGGCACCGGACCGGCGCTCGGCTGCGCTGTCCGCAGGCTCCTGCTCGAAGGGGGCGTAGGCGTCGCGGGCGAGGCTGCGGCCGTCGCGGTCATCGCGGCTTCGGCCCGCTGTAGCTCGCTGCGAGCCGGCTCCAGCGCCTCGACGTAGGCGGCATCCGCCCCGGGATCGTCCTGCAGCACGTGGGCGGTCTGCTCCAACGCCTGCGCCACATGCTCGTAGGGTTCTCGGCTCGACTCTGGCCGTCTGGCCCCGGCCTGCTCTAAAGCGGTCTCGGCCCCATGCACGATGCTGCTGACCGCACGCAGGCCCAGCATGCGCGACTCGCCTTTGAGCGTGTGCAGCTCGCGGGCGATCTCGACGAGTGGAGAGTCGTTGTTTTCGCCCCGGGCATAGGCCGAGAGCTGCTGCGCGATACGACTCAGTCGCGCCACCGCGCTGGCCCGGAAGCGCTGCAAAAGCTGACGCTGAGCGGCGCTCACTTGCTGCCTCGATGGGTTTCGGTGCGGAACTTGCCGACGAGGGCCCGGAACTGCTCGGCGGTGTTTCGCAAGACTTCGACGGAGGCTCGACTCTCACGCGCCGAGCCGACGCTGCCTGACAAGATATTGCCAATCTCGCGCATGCTCTCTAAGACCTGACCGGTGGCCGTGCGCTGTTGCTGCGTGACCATCGTGATGTGGTGTGCCGAGTCGGTCGTCGATTCCGCCAGCTTGCGGCTCTCGTCAGTGGCCACCGCGCTGGAGGTTCCGGCGCTGCGGATATCGATGAGCAGGGCTTTGACGTCCTGCACCGAAGCGGTGATGCGTTCGGCCAAGCGGCGCATTTCGCTCGCGACCAGCGAAAAGGCCCGCCCGGCTTCTCCTGCCCGCGTGGCTTCCAGCGAGGCGTTGAGCGCCAGCAGATCGCTGCGGTCGGCGATGTCGCGGATGACTTCCAAGAGCTCGGCGATGCGATTGGTGTGACCGGTCAGCGCCAGCACATGCCCGGCCATGCCTTCCGTCGTCTGGCGGGTGCGCTGCGCGTTGTCGAAGACGCCATGCGCGGCTTCTGCGATGTTGGACGCGCTGTCGAGCAGAGACTGGATCGTGCGGCTGACCTCTTCGACGCCGGCCGCCTGGCGAGCCGTCCCTTCTTCTTGTCGCTGCACCAGCTCATAAAGCTGCGTTGCGGCGCCCGCCAGCTTGAGCGCGGCTTCGGTGGTCTGCCCGATCAGCGTGCGCTGGTTTTCGGCCATGCGATTGAAGGCGACGGCCACCGCGCCCTCGGTATCGACCTGCGCCGTGAGATCGCCGCGGCCCAGGCGGTCGGCAGAGTCAGCGAGGGCGCGCAGCATCTCGATCAGGTGCTCCAGTTCTCCCGCCAAGCGCCCAAGCTCGTCATCACCGCCAATATTGAGCGGCTCCTGCGTCAGGTCGCCCTGCACCATGCGCCGCGCCATGCTGGCCATACGTCCCAGCGGCCGCAGGAATATGCGGCCAGCCAGCCAGCTTCCCAGCGTGCCCAGAACGACAAACACCGCCAGCACCATGAGCAGCGCGTTGTTCTGATCGTGGAGCAGTCGCTCGACCCCCGACAGCGATACACCGAGCGTCAGCCGGCCGGCGCCCCCGGTGCGAGTGGCCAGCGCAATGTCCAGGCGCAGAAACTGCCCCTGATATTCCAGGACCGGTTTGTCGGTCAGCGCCGGCATCGCCGGGCCCACCTGATCACTGCGCACCGCCGCCAGCAGCGATCCATCGGTGCGGTAGAGCAGCGCAAACCCTCCGGTCTGTTCGCTGAGCTTGGCCAGGAAAGTCTGTGCGCTGCGGCTGTCGTTGGCCTCTAGCCAGGGCAGCACGCTCTGCGTCGTGAGATGGGCCATCGCGAGGGTCCGCGACTCCAGCTCGCGTCGGGCGCTGCGCTCTAGGCTGCCTGACACAAACATCGTCAGACAGATCGTCAAGAGGACCAGCAGCGACGCTGTAAAGAGGGCGAAGCGGAATGTCAGAGGAATGGAGGATTGCCTAGCGCGCATACGGCTCCTGGCCTGCACTCTCTACCCAGCGCTGGGCTCTGCAGCGCGAGGTTCGGAGGGGGGCAGGGTCAGTGTACCCGCTGAGCAAGACTCAAGAAATCTGCGATCTCTACTAAACCTGGGCACGCGGGCGGCCGGGCTGATGCGACGGGTATCGACCGATGGGGGCTTAGGCTCCTTGTGCGTACATTGGGAGCCAGCCCAAGAGGCCGCCAGTGCGGCGTGCGGCGGCGCGTTAACTGAGGGGCTGCGGGCTGGCCTGGGGCGGTCGTCGGGTCTGGTAGAGGGCGATGGGGACAAAGACGAAGATGCTGGCCAGCAGGCTCACGGTCGCGATCGGCAGCCCCAGCCCGATGTAGGCAAGGAACAGCAGGGCATCGCCAATGCGCTGCAGCAGCCCGCGGTCTCCGCTGGGGTTGGCCTCGGCGGCGGCGATGCCGGTGCTCTGGCGCAGGGCCGCGACCGTCTGGTTCAACAGAGCCGGTCCATAGGCCTCGCCATATAGCCCGCGACAGCGACGGCCCAGACGATACGCCGCCAGGATGCGACGGGGATAGGTCAACAGCCCGGCCAGCATGCCGCTGAGGTTTAGCCACCAGGCCGCCGGGAAGCGGCCGCAGCCCACGGCGAGCTCCCAGGCCGAGATCTCGAACTCGCCCGCCCAGTTGGTCTGGTAGCCGGTGAGCACGTGGTGCAGATCGTGGATGCGCACCGCGGCGACGCGAGCCTTGGTGTTGGGCATATAGAAGGTAAGCGGCCCGATCTTCAGCTTCAGCCACTCGTCGTGGTAGCCCCCATCTGGTCCGAACTTGTTCGCAGCAAAGTAGACAGCGACGGCGTCGCGCATCGAGAGCGAGTCTTCATAATGATCGCGCATGGTCATTTCCTCCGCCCGGGACGCTGTGCCGAGCCCGCCGTGACGTCTGTCCGACGGGGACGCGACCGGCTGGCCGCTGGCGGCAAGAGTCCCGAGATCTGAAGTTGCAGGGAGGCACGCAGGCGCTCGCTGGCCAGCTCGGCATCCAGACCGGCTCCGTGCACCGGATCGAGCAGACCGACAAGCGTCAGAAAATAGGTGGAAAAGAAGTTCAGGGTCGCGAGCAGGGGATCGAAGTCCCGGCGTAGCTCGCCGCGGGCCTGCGCCGCGCTCACCAGGGCCGCCATCCGGCCGATGAAGCCCATGGTCAGCGCGACATGTTTTTCTCCGTCGCTGGGGTCGGCGTTCCCGGCGGCTGGCGACGGCGACGGCGACGGCGACGGCGACGGCGATCGACCATCCAGAAAGAGCAGCTCTTTGACGAACAGCCGGGCCA
>DAORCZ010000474.1:0-6507 GCA_035345735.1 Pseudomonadota bacterium
GCAGGGCACAACAGGGCATGAGCATCGCTTTCGGTTTTGATCACAGCTACGCCCGCGCTCTTGAGGGCTATTACGCCCGGGTTCGACCGAGCCACGTGAAGGCACCGCGGCTGCTGAAGCTGAATACTGCGCTCGCTGAGGGCCTGGGCCTGGATGTGCAGGCGCTGAGCTCGCAGGAGGGGGCGGCGATCTTTTCGGGCAATGAGCTGCCGAGTGATGCCGACCCGATCGCGATGGCCTACGCCGGGCACCAGTTCGGCCACTTCGTGCCACAGCTTGGCGATGGGCGCGCCATCCTGCTGGGCGAAGTGATCGGGCGCGATGGCATCCGCCGCGATATCCAGCTCAAGGGGGCAGGGCAGACCCCGTTTTCACGACGTGGCGATGGGCGGGCCGCGCTAGGGCCGGTGCTGCGCGAGTACCTGATCAGCGAAGCGATGTACGCGCTGGGGATTCCGGCAACGCGGGCCCTGGCGGCGGTGGCGACCGGCGAGCCGGTCTACCGCGAGTCAGTTCTGCCGGGGGCGATCTTCACGCGCGTCGCGCAGAGTCATATTCGCGTCGGGACCTTCGAGTTTTTCGCCCGCCGAGGAGACGATGCCGCCATCAAGCGCTTGGCCGACTACGTCATCGCTCGCCACTATCCCGAATTGCCGGCGGCCGGTGAGACGTCGGATGCTGAGCGCTATCTCGCGTTCCTCGACGCGGTGATGGCGCGGCAGGCGGACCTGGTGTCGCGCTGGATGATGGTGGGCTTTATCCACGGCGTGATGAATACCGACAACACCTCAGTCGCCGGCGAGACCATCGACTTTGGCCCCTGCGCCTTCATGGACCGCTACGATCCGCAGACGGTGTTCAGCTCGATCGACGAGGGGGGGCGCTACGCCTATGCCAACCAGCCACCGATCGTGCAGTGGAACCTGGCGCGCTTTGCCGAGACGCTGCTGCCGCTGCTCGCCGACGATCCGAAGCAGGCCGTGGCGATTGCCACCGAGCGCATCGTGGCCTTCGAGCCGCTCTTCGAAGCGCGCTGGCTGGCAGGCATGCGTCGGAAGCTGGGCCTGCAATCGGCTGACCCCAGCGACGAGAGCCTGGCGCAGGAACTGCTGGAACAGCTACACGCCAGTCAGGCCGACTTCACGCTCAGCTTCCGACAGCTGTGCAATATCGCAGGCGGCGAAGATGTGACGCCTCTGCGGGCCCAACTTCGCGATGGCCAGCGATTTGATGCGTGGCTGGCCCGCTGGCGGCAGCGCACCGAGAACGACCCGCAGCCGGCCACCGAGCGTGCCGCTGCCATGCGCCGACACAACCCCGCCTTCATCCCGCGCAATCATCGCGTCGAGGAGGCACTAGAGCGCGCGACGCAGGCAATGGACCTGTCTGCTTTCGAGCAGCTATCCCAGGTCCTCTCTCGGCCCTACGACGATCAGCCCGATCAGGCTCGTTATGCCGAGCCCGCCCCGGCCAGCAGCCGTCCCTACCGCACGTTCTGTGGCACCTAGCACTCGGCAATCACAGCAGCGTTGACAGCGCAGGCAGAGTGCGCGACGAACGCTCGCATGACCAACAAGCTCACTCTCTCCCTCGCGTTGTTTGCCTGTTCTTCCCTGGCCGCTTGTGGCGGCGAAGAAGCCGACGTGGCTCAGCCCACCGACGCCGTGATCGGTGAAGCGATCTCGCTCGCTGCGCCCGCCCCCAGCCTGGCGCAGAGCCTGGCCGAGAGCGTCGTGCCCGAGGCGACGCTGCTTGCCTACTGCGACGACGTCACGACGTGGGACGCCAACTGGGCCAAGTTCGAAGCGGATGTGCTGACCCTGGTGAACCAGAAGCGAGCGGCTGGGGCCGTCTGTGGCCTCGTGCCCAAGCCCAAGGTCGCGGCGCTGACCCTCGACACCAAGCTGCGCTGTGCGGCGCGCAAGCACTCGAAGGACATGGGGACGAAGAACTTCTTCAGCCACACTGGGTCGAACGGATCGATCTTCTCGCAGCGCATTACCTTGGCCGGGTACGCCTGGACCGGCGCTGGGGAGAACATCGCGGCGGGGCAGACGACGCCGACGGCCGTCATGGCTTCGTGGATGGCTAGCACCGGTCACTGCAACAACATCATGAACGGCACCTTCAAGCACCTGGGCGTCGGCTACTACAAGGCAACGACGGGGGCGTCGACCTACACGCACTACTGGACGCAGGACTTCGCCAAGCCGTAGGCCAAACGGGATGAGCCGATCACACGGCGGGGGGCCGTGGAGCGTCGGCTAGCTTGGGTTGTTGTGGGTGGAATCGCCTCGGGGGGAGGCTCAGAGGAGCCAGAGCAGCGATTGTGCTCTGGCTCCCGGGGCGGGGGCCGCTACTTGACCGGCTCGCTGGTGGCGCCGGTGCCGTTCATGATCTGGAACACCACGCGGCGGTTCTTGGCGCGGCCGACGACCGTCTTGTTGGTCGCGATCGGGCGGTCGGGACCGAAGCCCTGCGCGGTCAGACGTGCCGGATCGATGCCGTGTTCGACCAACCAGCGCATCACGCTCTTCGAGCGGCGATCCGACAGGTCGATGTTGTACAGCCGGTTGCCCTGCGAGTCGGTGTGACCCTCGACGCGGAGCAGCCGAATCGTCGGCACCGCCTTGAGCACCTCGGCCACGGCCTGCAGCGTCGGGAAGCTCTGCGGCAGGATGACGTCCTTGTCGAACGCGAAGAACACCGGCTTGAGGATCTTCACCTCACCGCCCTGGATCACGGCCAGGCCACCGGGGCAGCCGTGCTTGCGCGGATCGGTGTTCGGCGAGCCGGGCTTGTCGGGGCAGGCATCCTGCGGATCCGGGATACCATCCTTGTCGCGATCGGGCAGCGGGCAGCCAATGCGGTTCGGATCGGGTGACAGACCCGCGGGAATCGTCGGGCAGACGTCCTGTGGATCGCGGATGCCGTCCTTGTCCAGATCGCCCGCTGGGCAGCCACGACGGTTCGGGTCGGGCAGCGTCGTCTGATGCTGATCCGGGCACAGATCCTGGTTGTCCAGCACGCCGTCGCCATCGCGATCACCCATCGGGCAGCCGCGCCGGTTCGGGTCGGGCGTCGCGCCCATGTGCGTGTCGGGGCAGATGTCGTCGCGATCGAGCACGCCATCGCGATCCCGATCGGCCAGTGGGCAGCCACGACGCGTCGGATCCGGGTACGGGCCGAAGTGCTCATCCGGGCAGATGTCGACGGCATCGGGGACGCCATCGCGGTCACGGTCAGCGATCGGCGGGCAGCCATGCGTCGCTGGGTCGCCGGTGCGGATGCCGCGCTCGTTCGGGCAGGCGTCATCGCTATCCAGGATGCCGTCGCCGTCGCTGTCTTTCGCCTCGCTGCTCATCGGGGCATAGGCCAGACGCAGCAAGCCGCGGAAGTCCGGTGTACCGGCCTGGCGCACAAAGCCACCGCCAAATGCCAGGCCGACCTGGATCATCCGTGCGATGTTGTAGTGACCGGTCAGCATCGCCTCGACGCTGGTGCCAAACTTCGAGAAGCTGTCGCGACCGGCAACCGCGCCCGACACGGTCAGCTCGGGGCCGACCGCGAAGCGGCGAGTGGCATCGAAGTACGAGGCGGCTAGGCCAAACTGCAGCTCCGAGGCGGCGCGGCCGATCTGCGCTCCCCGCAGGTCAGCGGGCAGCGAGCTATCAGCGACCACCGCTTCCTGGCGAATCATGAAGCCCAGGGTGGTGGACCACAGCAGCTTGTTCCACAGACCGCCGACGACGAGCTTCGGCAGGATGAGGCGCGCGCCGCGATCGTTCGAGGCGGCCGGCATCGAGCTAGTAAATGCGCCAAGCGGAATCCAGAAGGTCGCGCCCAAGCTGACTGAGAAGGCGCTGGCGTAGGGCTGACCATAGATGCGGAACAGAGCCCCGATCCGCGGGTCGCCGACGCTGGCCCCGTCGCTCGTCGCCGGGCCCGAGTTGGCGAAGACCACCGGCAGCGAGGCGGTGATCAGCACGCGGTCGAGGAACGAACCGGCGACATCGATGTGGCCGATGAACTGGTTCTCGTAGACCGTGCGGAGCTCGTTGAAGCCCCCGCGATCGACACCGAAGACCAGCGGCTTGTGGGCGTAGTTCAGCGTCAGGCCGACGGCGAAGCGGCGGGTTGAGGAATACCAGGGGTGGTCGACAGCGAACGACCACTCACCAGCCGCGGTGGGCTCATAGCGGTTGAGTTGGAATCCCTGCAGCGGCGCGCTCTGCCCATAGGCCGGCAGAGCTGCCAGCGTGCTGCCGAGCACTGCCGGAAGCAGGAACCTACGAAATTGGGTCGACACGAATGTCCTCCATCGCTGGGGTCGCAGAAGTGTGATCAGGGGGCTCGCTTCGCTCCGCAGCCCGGCCGGCGGTCACCGCAACAGCGGCCGCGAGGGGTGTTGGGCATGGACTGCCCGATGCACCGATCGACGGCCACCTGGGATGCGGAAAGCGAACACCGCGCGTAGACATGAGCCGCGGGGGTCCGGCTACGAGAGCGGCAGCTGGCGGCGACGCGAGCGCGCCAGGCCCAGCAGCAGAACCAGGGCCGCAGCCGACAGGCCCCACAACGAGGAGTGGCTCGACTCTGCGCCTACCGTGCAGCCGCAGCCACCGCCCGCAACGCGGAATTCTCCGTCGCCAAACGCGGTCAGCACATAGGCGCTGTTGTCCGCTGGATTGGGATCCTGCGAGCCATCCGAGCCCACCGTGGCGTGCACCTGGACCGTCGGTGGGTCCTGACGCTTGGCATTCTGTGGATGGTTGGGATCGGCCGGGTTCGCCGGGTCGTAGGGCTTCACCGTGACGATTACCGCCGTCGTCGGCTCATTCGGGTTCAGCGGGCTGGGATGAATGCAGGCCACGCTGCGACCCATCACCGTGCAGCGCCAGCTGGGGCCGGGCTCGATCGTGTCGATGTAGCCGCCGCTGGTCTGCGGGATCTCGAAGTTCACCTTGATCGGGCCAGGGTCGCGAGCCGGGCCGTTGTTCTTCACATCGACCTGGTACTTCACCGGCGAATCCGGACCCACCGGGTTGGGCGTCTGGGTCACCGTCACCACCAGATCACTCGGCGGCGCCGGGCAGCGGTTCATGCTGCAGGTGCGGCCACCACAGT
This sequence comes from Pseudomonadota bacterium, assembly GCA_035345735.1. Classification (GTDB taxonomy): domain Bacteria; phylum Myxococcota_A; class Polyangia; order Palsa-1104; family JAEUJZ01; genus JAEUJZ01. The sequence continues at coordinate 5,128 of DAORCZ010000474.1, forward strand.
CGGCATCCGAGCCGCAGCCGCACTTCATGTTGGACAGGCAGCTCTTGCCCAGGCCGTCGCTGGTGCAGGCATCCATGGCGCTGCTTGTGCACTGCACGCACTTGCCACTGCCAGTATCGCAGACCTCGCCGCCCGTGGAGCCCTTGCAGTCCGCATTGACCTTGCAGCGATCGCTGCACTGGCCTTTGACCAGCGTGCCCGTGGTGTCGCAGTAGGGCTTGGTCATGCCGCAGTCGATGGCCGAGGTGCAGGGCGGGATCGTGACGATGGTCGGCGAGCAGGGCGGCGTCGGCGCGCAGGACGGGTAGGTGCCCGGCAGCGGCGAGCCTGGCGGGGTCCCCTCGGTGTAGCTGCGCACGGGGACGTCACCCGGCACGGCATCGTCCTTCACTCGCGTGCGGTACTTGACGACGATGGGCGCGTCGGTCGGCGAGATGCTGCCGCCCTGCGTGCCGTTCGCCCCCATGCCGATGCGCACCCCAATCTGCTTCGTCGGCTTGCCCGACTGCGGATCGACGGTATCGAGCACGTCGCACTGATCGTCGCCGGTGGTGTCGGTCTTCTTGCCGGCGCCAGGGCCACTTACGATCTCGCAGCTACCCGGCACGTACTCTAGCTCGGGCGGCAAGGGGTGGCGGATGACGACGTTGTTGCCGACGTCGCTGCCGATGTTGCGAGTGGTCGAGGTGAACTCGACCGGGTCGCCGGGGCGGGCTTTGCCGGCCGGCTGCGACGACAGGATCGTCTCGATGATCGGCTTGTTGCTGTTGATCGAAGTCGCCAGCGCGCCGATGAACACCACGTCGTCCGCCAGCGAGCGGACGGCAAGCTGCGCGGTGGTATCGCCGGGCTTGACCAGGCTGGACACGTCGACGATGTCTAGATCCAGGCCGACCATGCTCCCCGGCTGCCCACTCATGCGCGGCAGGTCGCCAACCACGCTCTGCGCCTGGCCCTTGTTCAGGCGCGAGCTATTGAAGAAGTTGTCTTCCGAGCCCGCGGTGCCGTCGTTGAGCTTGGTGCCGTTGAACAGCAGCGAGTCCTGAAACTTGTCGTGATCCCCTTCGAAAGCGACGACGCCCAGCTTGGCATCCGGGCTGCCTGCCATCGGCACGCGGAAGCCGGCGATTGGCAGATCGACCTGCTGGCCACCTCCAACACCGGTGAGGCCATCGAAGACGCTGATGTTGCGGATCGGATCCGCATCGCGGCGATAGACCACGATGATCGCCCAGGCCGCGTAGTTGACGTCTGAGTTCACGTTCGTCGCGCCAAGGCCCGGCACGCCGGCGACGCGATAGGCCCCGGCCCCGTACTTCTGCAGCACGGCCGTGACATCGAACGAGGCCTGATAGGTGGCACCGCCGACGATGTTCTTTT
>DAORCZ010000475.1:0-6496 GCA_035345735.1 Pseudomonadota bacterium
CGCCGAGCCGGCCAAGCCAGCCCCGACCGCCGCCCCCGCCAAGCCGGAAGGGCCCAAGCTGGCGCTCGCCCCCAAGCCGACCCCGGCCGAAGCCAGCGAGGCCCCGACCAAGCCCGCCGCCAAGCCGGCCGCCAAGGCCGCCCCGCCGGCTGAGGCTCCTGCCCCCGCTGCCAAGCCCGCCGCCGGCCCCAAAGGCGAAGAGTTCGCTGCGCTCATCAAGCTGGGCAAGCGCCGGCTCGACGATGGCGAGACCGACTCGGCCGCCGGCCTGTTCGCCCGCGCCGTCGAGCTCGATGGTAACAACGTCGAAGCCCTGGCTGGCCTCGGCTCCGCCAAGTATGAGCAGGGTGACTACGAGGGCGCCGTGCGACACCTGCAGAAAGCCGCCCGCCTGGCGCCGCGCAAGACCTCGACGCAGGAGCTGCTCGCCGACGCCCTGTTCAAGGCCAAGCGCTACAAAGAAGCGGCCGACACCTGCCGCAAGATCCTCAAGACCGACCCTGGCTCGGCCCGCGCTAAGCAGATCCTCGCGGGGGTCGAGAAGCAGTTAGGCGGAAGCCCTTAATTCCGTCGCTGCTAGGTCCGGTGGGCCGCTACGGCCAGCTGACCTTGAGCGCTTCGGCGGTCTGCGGGCCGCAGATCCCGTCGTCGCCGCCGGGGCCAAAGACGTCCTCTTGGAACTGCAAGAGGGCGCGCAGGCTGCGCGGACCGCAAGCCCCGTCTAGTTCACCCTCGTAGTAGCCCAGGTCTTTGAGCGCCGACTGCACGCGCTGGGTGCGCGGTCCGGCCGACCCAAAGCGCACGCGCTCACTGCCCGGCTCCAGGCCCAACAGGGCAACGCGCTCGATCTCCGAGCCACTAAACAGCGCATAGCCATAGCGGACCTGCGACAGCGGCCAGGCGCTTTCGTGGAAAGCCTTCCACGGGCCGGTGGCGGGCTGACCTTCGCGCGACTTGCACTTGGGAAAGCCGACCACCACCTGACAGCCAGCCGAGGAATAGTCGCTGTCCAGGCCGGCACACCAGGCGGCATGCAGGTTGTCGGCGGGGTTGGTGATCTCGACGCGATCGAGCGGGTCGTAGTCCAGATCGTCGGCGGTGCGACGCAGCGGCCGGCTGGCGGTCTGCTGCCAGGCCTCGTGTCCCGTCGGGCCGAAGCCCTTGTGGCGACCCCGGCGATAGTCCTCCCAGAACCCCGACAACAGCTGGTTGCAGCCGACGCCGCCTCGCTTGCGCGCGAGCTCAATGTACTTCTGGTGCGGCACCGTCGAGCCAGGAAAGACGGCGAACATACCGCGGCCCGGCCACCACTGGATGATCGTGCAACGCGGGTGCTGATAATCGACGCGGCTGGCGTTGAGGCGCTGCGTGTCGCGGAACGCATGGTCAAACGGCGACAGCGGCAGGCAACCGCGCACACCGACGAAGACCAGGCTGTTCTTGTCGATCGGAAACTCGTTGGCTTCACACAGCGACAAGAGGTGGTCGGCTTTGAGCTCAAACATCGCGGACTCCTCGGCCCATGGCGGGGCCATCAGCGGCTCGGGGGTGGGGCGGGAAAACGACGGACCTGGCGACGGAAAAAGGGCAGCCACTCCGGGGTGGCAAGACCCGCTGGACGATCCAGCGCCGCCTCCTCAAACCAGGGCGACAGCGCCGGCTCTCCCAGGTTGCGCACGACGTGAAACTGCTGCGCCGGCATGTAGCTCTGGCCGAGCAGCAGATAGCGACGGGCCGGCTGCCCGGGCTGCGCCGCCCGCTCCGCGACGTCGAGCACCAGCACGGCATGGCCCGGATGCCCGCCTTGGATCAGCACATCGCCCGGCATCACCGGGGAAGTGGCCAGCGGTAGCTCGGCCTGCAGCGACGCGCTGCCTGCCTCGGCAAACACGCGGATCAGGTAGCGGTTGAAGTCAGCCCGCGAGGCCCCGTGATAGGTCAGGGCCCGCGGCTTGCCGGGATCGGGATGGAAGGCGATGAGCTCAGGCTTGCCGAGAGACAGCAGGTACTCCGCCTGCAAGCGCATCACCGCATCGGCGCACTGCTGCAGGTCGCGGGGCGGCACATCCAACGCCACCACCGCCGCGTGGACATCCTGGCGCGCCTTCTTGCGACCGTCGAAGAGCAGCACCGGCGAGTCGGCTGGCAGCAGCGGTAGCTGTCGCAGCCACGCCGCAAAGCTTCGCGGCGGCACCGTCACCCGGCTGGCCTCGGCAGGGGGAGGCAGCCTGTGCTCCAGCGACTCAGCGCGAGCCGCATCGGCCGGGCTCATGAACAAATACGGCGGCGGGGTCACGTGCGCCTGCGCCACCGCCGAAGCGGGCAACAGCAGATACCAAAGCGGCAGCACAGATCCGACCCAGCGCATGGCTGCGCCTGATCTTATAAGAGTCGGCTCAGCGCCGGCATCGTCAGGTTGAACCCGACGGTAAGCAAGAGCTCATGGCGCACGACATCGCGCAGGCTGAGGATCTGATGCTCTAGGTTCACGCTAAACAGCGTGCCCAGAAACATCGCGCCGATGCCGTGGCGCATGCCCACCGCGGGGTTGAACACCACCTCGCCCTCGGCCTGCGTGTTCTGCACACCACCGACGACAAAGCGCGCTGAATAGGTGCCCAGGGCGAACATCATATTGCCGTAGCCCACGCCCATGCCCAGCGACACCAGGTGGCCCTGGCGGTGATCGTAGTCGCCGGGGGGCGGCACGCTGCCTGCCGTCGGGTCGAAACGTCGGTACTCGTAGCTCAGCTCAGGACGCAGCCACAGCGTGCTGACGAACAGACGCTCTAGCGTGTTCCGTCCCGGCCAGCCGATCAGCGCCCCGCCTTGCACGTGCAGGGCCAGGCCCGGTGGAAGCTCCGACGGAGACTGCGGCATCAGCGCACCAATCACCAGCTGCGCCAGGGGGAAGATGTAGCGCGGACTTGCCGCAGGTGGCGTATACGGCGCCGGCTCCCCCGCCCAGGCCGAACGGACCGGACAGACCGCGAGCAGACCAACCACCCCCACGAGCGGAGCAAGGCGCGAAATCAACGAACGTAAGCTAAGCCGAGACACGGCCGGCATTTAAGCGGAAGGCCGGCAGCCTTGCAACGCAAGCTCGCTGCCCCCGCCTCACCGCAGCCGCGCTGCGTCGTGACGAGGTACCCGGGGGACCGTTCGACTACGAGCGCGTACGCCCGGCCCGCAGCGCATCCGCTTCACCCCGAGTGATCACGCCGTCGGCGTTCTGATCGATGGCGCGCAACAACAGATCGACGGTAATCGGCGAGGCCGGTGCCGACGTCAGCTGCGAAAGCGCCGCCGCGAGCTCGGTCTTAGACAGCGTGCCGTCGCGATCGGTGTCGAGCTGCTCGAAGTGACCCAGCTGCGCGAACAGATCCTTCGAGAAGGAATCGACCAGCACCACCTTCACTTCGCGACCGCTGCCCTCGCCCGGCAAGCGCTCGGGATGAGCCTGGGCGTACTCGATCAGCGGCTCGATGCGATCCATGCCGGTCAGCAGGTTGCGCACCAGCGCAATGCGATACAGGCGATCGAGGTCCAGCGGCTCGCCCGCCACCTGTACCAGCTCGTGCTCCGGCTCGCGCACCGTCATGCGGTCATCAACGTGCAGATAGGCTCCCGAGCCCCCCGGCGACCGGCTGCGCGTCGAGCGAATCGCCTCGGCCAGCACCCGCCCTGGGATCTGCACCACCACCACTTCGTTGTCGAACGGCACCTCGGCCTTGAGATCGCCATAGGTGAAGCGCCCGCGATACTCGCGATTGCCGCGCACCCCACCGCCGTTTAACAGGCAGCCCTCCGCCGACTCCGCATCGCGGATGCGCGACGACAAGAGCGTCGACATCGAGGTCTGCTGATAGCGCGTCCCCACCGATGACAGCACTTCGCCCGGCGGCAGCAGGAGCAGCGTCGCCGCCTCTAGCTCGCGCACCGCTTGCATGCGCGCACTCACCCGCGCCCGCAGCCCGGCGTCCTCGGGATAGTCTTTGGTATCCAGCAGCCGCAGCCGCACCGTCGGCGCATCCGGCAACCCCGCGTCGGGAGCCTGCGCCGGCCACTCCAGATCGACCACCGCCGCGTGCTCGGCATCGTTGCCCGCTTTGATCAGCTGAATCCCCGCCACCTGCTCCAGATACACGCGGTGCTCATGCCCGCCGATCAGGAGCGGAATTCGCGCCGCAAGCTCGCCCGGCAGCCCCGCCAAAAGCTCGCGATCCAGCTCAATGTCCTGGTGCGTCAGCGGCAGCACCACCGTGCACCCCGCCTGCGACAGCAGGTAGCGAGCAATGCGCAGCACCGTCTCGTTCGCCGGATCGATCGCGCCCCCGCCAAACGGCGGCCGCCGGTACTCCGAGCCGTTGTGCATCACCACGCCCAGGAGCCCCACGCGCACGCTGCGCCCCCCCGGCGCCGTCACCTCGACGAGGTCAAAGGCCGGCAGCGGCGGCTCAAAGCCATGGATGTTGCTGTTCAGCCACACCCCTGAAAGCTCGCGCGTGCGCCCCCGCAGCTCGTCGAGCGGAATGTCATCTTCATGATTGCCAAAGCAGACGTGCGTGACGCCGATGCAGTTGAGCGCATCGATCATGCCCCGCCCCTTATCCAGGCTCGACAGCATGCTCGGCGCCACAAAGTCCCCCGCCAGCGTCACCAGCATACGATCCGCCGGCTCCCTCCCCCGCTCCGCCTCCACCAAGCTCTTTAAGCGCGGCAGGTTCTCCAGCGAATACACATCATTCACACACACCACCCGCAGCCGCGGCCCCCGCCCCGCATTACCAGCCACCACCACCCCACTCTTATCGTCTGCAGAAGCACTCATGTTCGGAAGGCCGCATCGTAATGGAACCGGCAGGCGAGCGCGGGGTTTTTCGCGGCGGCCTTTTTGTAGCCCCACCTGCTGGTTACCTCGCACGGCCCAGCCGCTCTAACGCATTCGACGCAACCTAGGATGCGGAAGAAGACGCGGGGTCTTGCGCACCGAAGCGAATGGTCTGCAGGGCGGTCAAAAGCGGCTCACAGGCGCGCATTCGCTCCACGCTGGCAGCGAACGACTTGCCTAGCTGATAGACCCGCTCCGCCGGGAACTGCTCTTTGGCCAGGCGCCGGTTGTGACGATCGGCGATACGCACCAGATCCTTGGGACAGCGTTCTGTTTCTTCCAACTGCCCGGGATCTTGCCGCCACTCCTCTTCGAAACGCCGGAGATCTTCGCGGGGGGCCGAGCCTCCCTCGTGATAGATGCGCAGCGCCGTCTCGCTGTTTTGGTACAGCCACGACTCCATGCAGCGGAACGGAACCAGCAGCAGCAGCTTGTCGATGTGCTCGGGTTGATTCTTCTGCTGCAAGAGGAGCTTGATACGGGGCAAGAGCCGTTCCCGAAAAGCCTCCCAGTTCGGTCCCTGCATCCCGCCCTGACTGTCGGCCCAGCGCAGGTCCCCGTCGAAGTGCAGCACGACAAAACCGTCACTGCGCAAAAGACGAGTCGCGATGGCTTGGCATAGGTCGATCTGCTTGCGATGACCCGTAGCACCGCGATCTTTCCAGCCGTTGAAGTTCATTGCGGCGCACGCGGCAGTCTCCGCAGGAGACTGTGAGGCATTGCTTGCTGGGTAGTAGTGGATGCGTTTGATATCGGCCGCCGGATCGATCAGCCGCAGCATCTTCTCGGTAATCGCCTGCAGCACCGCGTAGCCCTGCCCGCCCGAGTCTTCGGTCAGCAGCAACAGCGCCGGGGTCATTACCACAGCCCCCGCAGGCGCAGGATGTCGTTGGTGTGCTGGATGCCGACCTCATAGTCTTTGTAGAACTCGGCGGCCTCCTCTTCGCTGAGCGCCGACCACACCATGTGCTCGCGCGTGCCGTCACTCTGAAGCTGGCAGCGCACAAAGGTCCGCCGCACCTCCTCCGGACTCTGCAGCGGCACATGATCCAGAAGCAGCGGATTCTGCGTCGCCAGGAACTTCTGCCGATCCCCCGCCGCTTCTAGACAGCGGCCAATCATCTCGTGATGCAGCCCATTGGCCAGCTCATCGGCAATCAGCACCGAAGGCGACAATGCCAAATAATAAAAGAACCCCACCAACCGCTTCTCCCCAAAACTCAACCGATCAATCTGCAAATACTGCCCACTGCGCTTGGTGAAGCCGAACTTTAGGCCACCAAACCTTGACTCCCTGCCTTCACCGAGGTCCTCATGGCTCTGCAGATCCAAGCTGAGCGTGGCACTTTTGTAATGGAGAGCCGCCACTGTTTGCTTGATAAATTCAAGGTCTTCCGGATAAAAATCGATTCGATTGACAGATAAATCCGAGATTTGACCTAGTTTTCTTTCTCTGACAAATTCCATTACTTCAGAGGGCATTCGATCCCCATCTGTCGCCGCGAATACATTCGGATTCCCATGGCGAACCAATATAGATGCGTTGGCCAAGGTTTCTTTCAACCATTCCGTACCTTCGTCGAATCTAGAGGCGTGATCACTCAT
>DAORCZ010000476.1:0-6488 GCA_035345735.1 Pseudomonadota bacterium
TTCTTTGTCATCGGCGAGCGAGCCCAGGCCCACCCGGCGCTCCTGCGGGCGATGGCGGCGGCCGGTCACCAGATCGAAAATCACTCCCTGCATCACTCGTGGGCGACGGCGTTTCTGCCGCAGGCAAGGCTGGTCCGCGAGCTGAGCCAGACGCAGGCGCTGCTTGCTCGGGCCACCGGCAAGACCCCGACCTGGTTTCGCCCGCCGATTGGCATCCTGTCACCGCCGATTGCAAAAGCGGCTGCGGCCCTGGGCCTGCGACTCTGCGGCTGGAGCGCCAAGAGCCGCGACGGCTGGGCCTCGACGACCCCCGAACAGGCCCTGCGCCGACTGCGGCGCGCCATCGCCCCCGGCGCCATCCTGCTGCTTCACGATGCCAGCGAGCGCCGCACCCACCCGACGCTGGCCCCGACGATCCTGCGACAGTTCTTGCCGATCCTGGCCGAAGCGGGGCTGCAAGCGGTGACGCTCGACGAGCTACTCGATGAGCGGCCGCGGCTCTGAGCGCCTGCCAGGTGTTTACATATTCGTTTCCCCCCCAGAAACCGCGGTGGCTGGGCCCTCAGCGGACTCCGTTTTTTCGACGCACGAGCCGAACCCAGTGGGTCTGAACCTCCCGACATCCGACGCGGCCTTATCGAGCCAGCGGGCGGAGATTTTCTGGCTGCCCGACTGCCGGGGATGTCATCTCAACGGCTGCCTCACGCCGCGCCCCCGCAGTCCGGGTCAGGGAGCCTTCAGCTGCAGATCGATCTCAGCGCGGGCGCCCTCTTTGATGTCGACCGACTGCGTCACTGGGCGAAGCGGGGCTGACCCGACCGTGATGGCCTGCCGACCGACCCACAGCAGATGCTCCACGGGTGTGCGCCCGATTAGACGATCGCCGACACGCACTTCCGCCCCCGGCGGTGTCGAGCGCACCACCAGCACGCCCTTAGGTCGGCTGAGGGTTTTGAGCAGCAGCGGCAGGGCGACCTTGGCAAGCTCGCTCCCGACCTTTTCCACGGAGCAGGCGGGGCAGCCATGGCTCTGCCGCTCGGCCTGGGCCCCCACCGAGGCATCGACGACCTCAGCCGCCAGCTGCCAGTCTCCGTTCCGGCCGTGGATGCGCGCCAGCAAGACCAGATCCAGTTGCACTTGCCGGGCCATGCGCACCTGACACGGGATCATCTGCAGACAGGCAGAGTAGGAAGTCTCGTTCGCCTGGCGATAGGCCAGCTCGCGGGGGTAGGCCGACAGGTGCTCGGCTTCAATCGCGTCTTCCAGGCGACGTTCGATACTGGCCCGCTGACGTTCGTTGAGCGCGTCGTCTTCTAGCAGCCATAGAACCGCCGGCAGCACTGAAGACACCAGAGCCGAGGTCGAGCGGCTATAGGTGATTTCGACGAAGCGACCCACCGGAACGTCGACCGACTCCTCCATGCGTGTATCCGGTCCCTGCAGGCTCAGAGTATGACGTCCGGGCTCGACCAAGAGCGGGCGCGGCAGGGGCAACACACCGCGCAGGCGTCCATCGATGCGGACCCGGGTTCCGCGATCCCCGCTGAGCCCGATCTTGCCGCTCGCGGGTCGAGCCTGCGCCAGGGTCGATTCGACAAGCTCGCGCTTCGTCGCCAGCTTGGCACCGCGGCTGGGTAGGCTGGGGTCGCTGAGATAGCGACTGAAATAATCCTGCGCCAGGAGGAGGTTTCCCTCGGCGAGGGCCAGCTTGCCGAGCTCGAACAGACCTTCATGGTCGGGGTTGCGATCGTAGGACGCTTCGAAAATCCGGCGAGCCGCCGCAAAGTCACGCTGTTCGATCGCGCGCCATCCCGCCTGGGTCGTCTTGGTCTTGCCGGGATCGGGCGACGGTCGCGCCCCGCGGTGATGACGCGACAGCGCAGGCTGGGGGCCCGTCAAAAGTGCGGCCAGCACCAGCCCATGCACAAGCCGCTGCGACATCCTGGTTACCCAGCGAGTCCGCTGCGACCTGCGCAGTGTCATCTGCATCGCCCTAGCTGCACGGTGTCGCCGGCCCGCAGGACCACGCGCTCGCTCTTGCCACCCACACGCACGCTATGCGTACCGGGAATGCGCCAGATCACCTCTTCACTGCAGCGCTTGCCTTGTTTGCTGAGAACCACGATTCGGCCCACCTTGGGAGCGATTCGTTGGATGCCGCTGCGCAGCTCGCTGCGTTCATTTCCACGCAGGCTGCTCCCTTGCACGCTCTGATACTCGGCCATGGCTTCGGCGTAGCGACGCTCGGCCTCCATCACCCGCGCCAGGCGCAGCGCCAGAAGCGGCTGCAGCGGGACGCAGGCATGCTTGCGCTCACGCCCTTTTTCGCACAGCGTGCGCGCCCGTTCGAAGTACTTGCCGGCACTGCTGATTTCCTTCTTTTGCAGCGCGCTGTTGCCTCGCTTTACCGACTGCTCGATCGGACTCTCGTTGACGGAGGCGGTAACCGTCTTCCCTTCGTCGATCTGCAGCTCCTGGCTCCCGTTTAGGGTCTGCAGGGTGTGCGGGCCAGACGAAAGGCGAATCCGGCGCCCTCGCCAAAGCTGCCACGAGCCATCGTCGATGCGAAACAGCACGCCCGTGCCACCGGACAGCACCAGCGCGCCCTGCTTCTCGTCCGCCGTTTCGGGCTCATCCTCGTCGTCGGTCTCGTCGGCACCCGCGGCGTTTTTCGGGGCGACGGCTGTCGACGGCGGCGGCGACGGCGGCGGGGTGGGCAGCGTTGGCTTGACCCCATCGCTGGCGCCGGCTGGCCCACCCGCTGGGGGACGCGACAGCGGCAGAGGGGCCACGCCCGTCGTGCTCTGCATTCGGGACAGCAGTACGGCGGCTCGGGCCTGCACCCCCGCATCGCGATCGCGGCCCAGCAGCTTGAGGATGTCTTGTCGGGCCGGAGCGTCCTTGGGACTGGTCTGATCGGCGGTGACTTCGGCGCACAAGCGACGCACGAGCGGCTCGGGATCGTGGGCTGCCAGCTGCAGGATCGGCAGCGCCAGCTCAGAGGGGACGCCGGCCAGCGACTCCAGCACGGCGATTCGATGCTGCACACTCGAATCGCGGCTTAGCGTCGCAACGACGTCTGCGATCCGCGGCACGGGCTCGCCCAGTCGCTGCAGCAAGGCATAGGCCTGCACCGCATCGCCACCGTCGGTCTGCACCGCCTGCCGCAGGGCCGGAATGGCTCGCGCATCGCCCAGCGCAGCGAGCTGTCGCGCGGCGGCAAAGCGTACGCCGGGATCGGGATCGCTGAGCATCGCCGAAGCGCGCACCAGATCCGGCGGGCTCTCATCAAGCAGGAAACGCCGCACCTGCGGATCAGCGCTGTCCTGAAAGGCGGCGAGCGCGGCCAGATGAGCGCTCTGCCCCGACGGAGCGATGCCAAGGAGCAGACTGTGGATGCGGATCTGTTCCCGTTCGCTGGCCCCCCCGGCATGCTCGGTCAGCCACCGCGAGAGCTGCGGGATTGCCGAGCTGCTCCCGAGCGCGACCAGCGCTTTGGCCACGATGCCCAGCGCGGCGATGGTCGCCAGTCGCGTGTCGGGATCGCTGTCTTTTAGACCCCCGCGCAGGGTGGAAAACGCCAACTCTTCGCGATGGCGTCCCAGGGCGCGCGCCGAGCCACGACGGACTTTCGGCTCGCTATCGCGCAATAGCTGACCGAGCAGATTCACCGCCTCCTCGCCTGGGATGTCACCGAGGATGGCGGCTGCCGACAGGCGCTGCTGCGGCAGGGGAGAACGCGTTGCGCTCTGCGCCCAGGTCAGGCTGTGTCCGTGCAGCGTCTGCGGGCTGTACTTTGCCAGGCGCAAGATGGCCCGCGCTGACGTGGCTCGTAGCTCAGGATCGAGGTCAGAGGCCAAGAGCGCAGAAAGTGGGCGCAGATCGGACAGATCGCCGCTAAGTCCTAGACCTTCGGCGGCCATGCGCTGTGCGGGCCCCAGGGATCGCCGGTCGGCCAGCACCTGACGAAACAGCGTGGCAGTACCCGGCGCAAGTGGGTCGGCCAGCGCCAAGGCGGCTGTGAGTTGCAGTGCCCCCGGATGCTGCGCCAGCTCGGCCAGGCGCCCTCGGCTCGGCTCGTGTCCGGCACGCGCGAGGGTCGCCAAAACCGAAAGTCGTTCGACTTCACCCGTCCCAGAGTGAAGCCGCTCCTCCAGGCTGCGCTGAGCGAACGCTCGCTCTCCGCCCGAGGCTTGCATCAGGCTTTCCAGAAACGACAGGGCGGCCCCGGCGTCTTTGACGAGTCCGCGCTCCAGAAGGGACCGCAGAAGCTGACAGCCGGAGGACTCCGCGAGCTCACACAGCAGGTGCGCCGCCTGTAGGCGAGCATCGGCACTGCCTTTGCGCAGCACCTCGCGCAAGAGGTCGCGTCCGCTCTCGTCCCCCAGCCGATCGATGGCCTGGGCGGCCAGCAGGCTCGGCCCCGCCTCCGAGGATCGTCGCGACAGCGCACGCAGAGCCTCAGGGATCTGGCGATCCATCAGGTGGGATAGGCCCTGCGCCGCCGCGCCCTGTACATCGGGATCGGGGTCGGAGAGCTTGGCTTCGAGCAGCCGGCGAAGTGCCGGATCGCCGCTCTCGCCGAGCGCCAAGAGCGCCGCGCTGCGTCGGCTCGGCGACGGGCTTTCGAGCTCCTGCTGCAGCACGCTGACCGCCTTCTTGCGGATCGCGGTGAGGTCGGAAGGACTTCCTGGCCCCGAGCGGGCTTGCAGCCGACGCCACAGCAGAGATCCAGCGCCGATCGTCAAGGTCAGCGCGAGCAGCACCCCGGTCAGAAGTGTAGCCAGCACTCGCGTGGCTGGAATCCGGTGGGAAGCCCACTGCACCTGCGAGTCGACCACCGAAAAGCCGAGGAGCCCCAGCAGGACCGCAGCGACGGGTCGCCCCTGGCCTTCGATGCGGCCGGCTTCCTCTTGCAGGGCCTTGGCGACTTCGCGCATCGATGAAAAACGCTGCTCGGGCGGCTTGGCGAGTAAGCGCAGAACCAGGGCATCCAGGTTCTGCGAGATGCCGCGCTCAGGCACTCGCTGACGCAGCGGAACCGCGGGCACCAGGATGTGCTTGCGCAAGACCCCGGTCGCCGTGTCGGCCAGATGCGGCACCTCGCCGCTCAATAGCTCATAAAGCACGCAGCCCAGCGAGTATTGGTCGCTGCGCGCATCGACCGGCGCCCCGTCGCACTGCTCGGGCGACATATAAAACGGCGTGCCCATGATCTGCCCCGCCTGCGTTCCAAACGGCGTCATGCTGGGCTGCGATGGAGGCACGGCACCCGGTCCTGCCACCACCGCCTGCTCGGTGGTCGGAGCAAAGGTATCGATCTGCTCAGGCAGTGGCTCAACCGCCTTGGCGATACCAAAGTCGACGATCTTGACGAAGTCTGATCCATCGCGGTCTCTGAGCACGAAGATGTTGTCGGGCTTCATGTCGCGGTGGACGATGCCCTGCTCGTGAATCGCAGCCAGGGCTTGGGCGATTTGGATGCCGATGCGACAGGCGCGCAGCGGATCGATGCGCGTGTGGGCCAGGGCGTCGGTCAGGGTCAGGCCGGGCACAAGCTCCATGACCAGAAACGGGGCGCCATCGGGCAGTAGGCCAAAGTCGATGACCTGCGCGATGTGGGGATGCTTGACGGCGGAGGCGAGCTTGGCCTCTTGCAGGAAGCGCCGCCGCGCGCTCTCGCGAGCGGCCTGACGCAAGACCTTGACGGCCACGTCGCTCTCCAGGACGACGTGACGAGCGCGATACACGACTCCCATGCCGCCCTGGGCGATTCGCTCGAGCACACGATAGCGCTCGCTGAGGAGGGCGCCGATCAGCGGATCGCGCTCGCTCTGCTTCTGGGTCGCCACGCGGACTGCATCCTCCCTTCGACTGCCTGACGGGCCGGTAAGGAGGCTTTTTCCCTGAGCCCCCGGAGCTCAGACGCCCCTCGGCCAAGCCTTTCCATCGTCGGAAAAATTGCCTCGGATGACAAGCCGCAGGTGCAACGACTTCAGGCGGGCAGAACGCAGGCCGGACGCAGGGTTACCGGAGTGAGGTCAATGCAGGCCAGTATTCATGAATAAATGTCGGCAATGTTCCAAAATTTTGTTTGCCATAATATATAATCAACTGATGTTTATTAACATAAATAAATTGCAGAATATCCTCAGGCGACCACCTGCTTAGCTCGCCGACTTGCTGCCGTCTCCGCCGGTTGCCGCAGCGACTGCGCTGTCCGACTTGGGGGCATCGGCCCCATCGGGCCCGCGGTCCTTGGGGGGTTCTTTCGGCGGATCCTTCGACTTGTCTTTGCTGGCTTCGCCGTCTTTCTCGCGACGACGATTCAGAAGTGGCGCCAGGATGCCTTTGTACATGCCCAGCAAGCTCATAAGCCCGCCCATGGCGCTTGAGATGAGGCTCGCGACATCGCGCAGCTTCTGCATCGTCTTGACCTGAACCTCGACGCTGACGGCGTGTACCGTCAGATCGATGGGGTTGCCGCG